>JAURXS010000256.1 GCA_030654305.1 bacterium
CAGGTCGGAGGTGACCATGCGCTCGGCGTAGCCCTTCACCACGATCGCCTGCCCCGAGGGGCGGACGTCGCGCAGGGCGTCCGCGCCGATCCAGGCCGCGACGATCAGGCCGACGGCCAGGAACAGGCCCAAAGGCGCCAGTCCCCGCGAAGATTCCCTGACGTGGTCCGCCATGCTATCTTGCCTCCCGTGCTCCGTACCGTACGCGGCCGACTCGATCCGCGCCGATGCCAGGATAGACCGAAAGGGACCGGCACGCATGGGAACTCCGTTGCTCGCGGCCGCCGTCCTGGCGGCGCTGCTCTCCGCCGCCGGCCCCGCCCGTGGCGCCGATGACCACCTGTGGGCCACGCCGGTCCCATCGACCGCCGAACCAGAGGTGCGCGACCCCTTCTTCGCCTTCTGCGTGGCGCTGGCCGAGGGGGACTCGCTGGGCGTCTGGTCGGGCCCGGAGCTGGCCGCGCGGATCGCCGCCACGGGCCGGCTCAGCAAGCTGCCGGTCGAGATGATCGTGCGCATCGAGAGGCGAGAAGTGCCTTTGCCGCTGCAGCCCGCGCACCGGGGCCGGCACGCGGCCCGGCGGTGGCGCGTCGAACTGGACGGCGACCTCGCCCGCCCGCTGCCCTACAGCATCCTCGGCTACCACCCCGGCACCCTGCACGTGTCGCGGGTCCTGGAGGCGCTCGAGTGGGTCCTGCCGGGCTCGTCGGTGCGGGTCGACGGGCCCGACGGCCCCGAGCTGCGCGTGGGCACGATGCACGCCCTGCGCCTGGAAGTCGGGCACGTGATCCTGGACGCCGACGGCCTGGTCGACAAGCTCCTGGGCAAGAAGCTGGACGACACCTGGACCGAGGCCTTCGTCCTGGCGCGGGTCGACGGCGCGGCCGATCCGCGGGAGAACGGCCTGAACGGCGTCGCGCTGGGGCGCTCCCGCAACGGGCGGCCGCTGAACGGCGCCTTCGACTTCCGCCGCGACGAGGTGCTGCCCAACGGGCGACCCGCCGCCCGCGCGCTCAGCGGCCTGTGCCGGCCCGTCGTGGCGCCCTACGAACGGCCCGACCCGCGGGCCTGGTCCTGGAAGCCGTGAGCGGGCGCCGCGGGTGACAGGCCCGGATCGGGGTGCTATCTTGCCCCGCATGCACGACAAGGAACGGCAGGATCGCTGGCTGGTGGCCCTCGACGTCGACGGCACGCTGCTGAACACCGAATTCGAGGACGTCGTCCACGCCCGCGAGCAGGCGGCCATCCGCAGCCTGCGGGCGGCCGGCCACGTGCTGGCGCTGTGCACCGGGCGCAACCGCCGCTCGGTGGCCGACGTGGTGGGCAGCGCCGGCGGGGCGCTGGACGGCGTGCCGCAGGTGCTGCTCAACGGCGCGATGGTGCTGTGCGGCGACCCGCCGCGCCTGCTGCGCCACGCGGGCCTGGAGCGGGAGCAGCTGCGCCGCGTGGTCGAGCTGTTCCGCGCCGCGGGCGCGCTGCCGATGATCTTCGGGACCGAGGACGACGGCGGCGACCTGCTGACCGAGAACATCGAACCCAACGGCGTGCTGGGCACCTACCTGGCTCGCCGCCGGGACCGGGTCGGCGCGATCCGCATGGTCGACGACCTGATGGCCCACCTGCCCGAGGCCGCGCTGGAGATCGGCACCATCGACCGCAACGAGGTGGCGGCGCCCCTGGCCGCATCGATCCGCGCCGAGATGGGCGACAGCGTGCGCGTGGTGCTGACCGAATCCCTGCTGGAACGGGGATCCTACCTGTGGGTCGAGGTGTACCAGGCGGAGTGCGGCAAGGGGGCGGGCCTGACGCTCCTGGCCGAGGCTCTGGGCGTGCCGCGCGAGCGCACGCTGGCCGTGGGCGACAACTACAACGACCTGGACATGTTCACGGCGGCGGGCCACAGCGTCGCCATGGGTAACGCGCCGCCCGAGGTGCGCGCGGCGGCCGACCGCACGGCGCCGCACGTCGCCGATCACGGCGCCGCGGTGATCTGCGAGGAGATCGCCGCGGGCAGGTACCCGCAAGCGAGGGGGCGGTGATGGCCGGACGCGGCGACGACTGGCTGGACGACGGCGACGGCGACTGGCAGGACGGGGACTGGAACGACGACGAGTTCCGCCGCGTCGGCTACGCCTTCGTCGACCTCATGGCCGAGTACCTGCAGGGGCTGGAGGGCCGCCGCGTCTACGGGCCGGTCTCGCCCGCGGGCCTCGACGACCTCTTCGCCGAGGACCTGCCCGAGGAGGGCGCTTCGAGCGCCGACCTGCTGACCGAGTGCCGCGCCAAGATCTTCCCCAACTCGATGGCCATCGGCAGCCGCCGCTACTTCGGCATGATGAACCCGGCGCCGCTGCCGGTGGCCGTGTTCGCCGACGCGCTGGCCTCGGCCATGAACCAGAACGCCGCCTCGTGGCGCAACGCGCCGGCGGCGACGGCCGTGGAGAAGCGGGTCATCCGCTGGCTGTGCGCGCTGTTCGGCCTGGGCGACGCGGCCTTCGGCACCCTGGTGCCGGGCGGCTCCTTCGCCAACATCACCGGCCTGAAGCTGGCGATGAACCGCTCCCTGGGGCGCAACCTCGAGACCTGGGACCCCGAGGAAGCGCCGCACCTGGCCGCGACCGCGAAGCTGCGCTTCTACGTCTCCAACCAGGCGCACTACTCGTTCCGCAAGGCGATCGACCTGCTCGGGCTGGGCCACGGCCAGCTGCGCAAGATCCCCGTGGACGGCCTGTTCCGCATCGACCTCGCCGCGCTCGAAGCGGCCCTGAAGGCGGACCGCGAGGCCGGCCTGGTGCCCTGCTGCGTCATCGGCATCGCCGGCACCACCAACACCGGCAGCATCGACAAGCTCGACCGGCTGGCCGACCTGGCCGCGGCGCACGACTGCTGGTACCACGTCGACGCCGCCTACGGCGGCGCGGTCGTGCTCAGCGAGAAGTACCGGCCCATGCTCAAGGGCATCGAGCGCGCCGACTCGATCACCGTCGACCCGCACAAGTGGTTCTACGTGCCCTTCGAGGCGGGCGGCATCCTGGTGCGCGACGGCGACCTGCTGCGCGAGACCTTCCTGGTCCGTCCCGAATACTACATGGAGCGGCGCAGCGACGGCGCCACGGCGCCCGACCCGCGCAGCTTCCACATGGGGGAGCGGGTCAACTTCTTCCAGTACGGCCTGCACGGCAGCCGCCGCTTCAACGCGCTGAAGCTGTGGCTGGCGATGAAGAGCGTGGGCCGCCGGCGCTTCGCGGCCTGGGTGGAGAAGGACATCGAACTGGCCCGGGTCCTGGCCGGCCTGCTGCAGCGCGCGCCCGAATTCCGCCTGATCGGGCCCAACACCCTGGGGATCTGCACCTTCCGCTGGGAGCCCAACGGCGCCCCGCGCACGCCCGAGCAGGTCGACCAGCTCAACCGCGACCTGCAGGAGCTGGTGGAGCGCGAGGGCGACGCCTGGTTCAGCCACACCATCCTGAACGGGCGCGTGGCCCTGCGCGTCAACTTCGAGAACCGCCAGATGCGCCGCGAGGACGTGCTGCGCCTGCTGTCGGTGCTGCGCCGCGCGGCCGACCGGCTGCGACCCTGAATCCGAGGAGAACGTCATGTGCCGACGCCTGCTGACGCTGTCGATCCTGTTGCTGGCCGCCGCCCTCGCCTCCGCCGAGGGCCTGCGCGACTCCGGGTCCGTGGTCAAGATGACCGTGCAGCCCAAGTCCGTGACCGCCGCCGTGGGGGACCAGGTCTCCTGGACGGTGACCCTGGACATCGACAAGGGCTGGCACCTCTACGCGCACGGCGACCCCAAGTACTACGGCATCGCCGTGACCGGACTGGACAGCCTGCCCCTGGTCGGCGCCGAGGTGGCGTACCCGGCGGGGAAGAAGGGCAAGTTCCTGGACGAGACGGTGCAGTTGCTCGAGGGCCGCCAGGCGCTGACGATCGGCGGCTTCCTTGCCGCCGAACCGACCGGCCCGATGCTGCTCGAGCTGGAGCTGCAGGCCTGCGACGAGAAGTCCTGCCTCGCCCCGGCCTTCCTGCAGGTGCCGCTCGTGGTCGAGCCGAAGCGATGAACGGACCGCGCATCCTGCTGGTCGAGGACGACCCGGACAACCGCCGGCTGCTGCAGACCATGCTGCTGAAGCTGGGCTGCGCCGTCGACGCCGTGGCCGACGGCGAGTCGGCCTTGGCGGCGCTCGGCGGCGCGTCCTACGCCTGCGTGCTGATGGACGTGCAGCTGCCGGGCATCGACGGCCTCGAAGCCACGCGCCGGCTGCGCGAGAGCGGGCTGACCGGGCTGCCCGTCATCGCGGTCACCGCCCACGCGATGCAGGGCGACCGCGAACGTTGCCTGAAGGCCGGCATGAACGCCTACCTGACCAAGCCGCTGACGATGGAGATGCTGGGCAAAGCGTTGCGGGAGGCCGGGGTGGGCTGAGGCTTGAGGTCGTCTTGCGACTGTGGTAGATTGTACCGACATCCCCTGACGACATTCCTCCCCTGGAAAGGACCGCGATCATGGGCCTGACCAGAATCCTGCTCGCGACCGCGACCCTGGCGCTGATCGGCGCCTGCAACGACGCCACGCCGCCCGACGAAACGAACAGCGACATCCGCGGCCGGGTCGTCGATGCACAGGGCCAGCCGGTGGCCGGTGCGGCGGTGGTCCTGCAGTACGCCACGACTCCGCCCATGACGGGGAAACAGGACAAGCCCCAGACGCAGATCGAATTCGATTTGAGAGAGTCGGGCCACCTCTCGGTCTGGATCAGCGACTATTGTGATGACAGCACCCTGCGCTGGCTCGCCGACGGGGATTATCCCGCGGGAACCCACGCGTTCACGTGGAACGGGTTGGACGACGAGGGCCGGATCCTGCCGGACGGCGCCTACCAGTGTCACGTGGTGACGGATGACGGAGAACGCACCTGGACCCTGCTGCTCCTGTTCCAGGAGTACGGCGGGTTCGCGGCGGACGCCGCCGTGGCGCCGCTGGCGGTCACCGACGGAGGCGGCAGGTTCACGCTGGCGCAGGCGTGCCTGCCCTTCGGGTACGTCTACGAGGTGGAAAACGGTCTCGGTGAACTCGTCGAGGTGTTCACCATCAATCGCGACGTCCAGGTCTGGGCCTTCAGTGAAGACGCCGGCGCCAGCGGGTCGAGCGCCGTCGTGACCGTCGATCCCGAAACCGGCGCCGACATCACGGTGACGCTCGATCCGTGACGGAAGATGCAAGGGATCGGCAAGAGGAAGCGGGCGGGGAAGGGACCCCGCCCGCTTCCTCTTGCCGATCCCGTGTCTAGAGGTTCGCGAAGATGCTGTCGAACGCCTCCCGCATCCCCGCCTGCAGCTTCGCCACGTTCTCTGCCGACCACGACTCCTGCGGGTCGCGGATGAAGGTCGTGCGGTCGACGCGGTTGTCGAAGCGGCCCAGGGGCAGGTGGTAGGTGCGGCCGTGCGCGCGCACGGTCACGGTGTCGGACTTCTCGGTGTGCTCCAGCAGCCACTCCATGTCGTCGCAGCCGTAGTCGCCCAGCATGACCTCGATGGGCACGCCGTGGTGCAGGATCGAGCCGGGATCGTTGGGGTCGGTGCGGGCGTCGTTCTTGCGGCGGGACTCCTCGGGCGTCACCCAGATGTAGAGGATGCTGGCGCGCTCGAGCATCGCCGCCGAGAGCATGCGCAGCGAGTACTGGTAGCCCCAGGGATCCCGCAGGGGCAGCGCCGAGCCCTGGCCGCCGCCGCGGGCGAACTCCACCACGACGGTCTTGCCGTCCAGCGTGTCGGGCACCTCGCGCACCTTGTCCTCGAGCAGCTTCTTCGCCTCGGGCTGCAGGGCCGCGACCAGGGCGGCGCGCTCGGCCGCGGGCAGGTCCTTCCAGATCGTCGCGGCGCCGACCTTGGCGCGGCAGGCGTCGAAGCGCTCCATGAGCCACGTCGCCGGGCAGGCGGGGGCGGGGCGGCGGCGGGCGACCAGGTCGGCGTAATCCTCGTTCAGCAGCTCGATGAGCGTGCCCCAGTCCAGGGGGTTCTTCATCGGCAGGTTGTCGGCGTCGAAGAAGGCGGGGTCGCAGCCCAGGGCGCGCAGCTCCTGGCTGACGCGGCGCATCATGTGGACGTAGGGGTAGTCGTCGAGCTGGACGGTCTGGCCGATGCCGAACTGCCGCTCGCACTCGGCGGCGCTCAGGCTGGCCAGGTAGCGCCGCGCCTCGGACTTGCCGGAGGCGGGCAGGGCGCAGAGCAGCAGGACGTCGATGTGCTTGGACATGGTCATTCTCCTGTCGAGCGGTCCGTTGATGGTGTGCCGACCAGGAACATGGCGGGGCCCGCGGCCGCGGTCAAGCCCCGGATCCGCCGTCCGGGGCCGGGGCCGGGGCGGCCGGCGCGCGGCGCAGCAGGCGGGCTCGCAGCGCGGCCAGGCGCCAGCCGCTGCGGCAGAGCACCCAGTAGAGCACGGGCATCACCGCGACGATCAGCACCGTGCTGGAGGCCAGGCCGCCGATGCTGGACAGCGCCAGGTTCTCCCAGATGTCCTTGCCCTGGGAGTCGTCCGTCCGCACCAGCAGCGGCAGCAGCCCGACGATCGTGGTGCCGGTGGTCAGCAGGATCGAGCGCAGCTGGATGGACGTGCCCTCGACGATCGCTTCGCGCAGCAGATCCAGGCGCGCCGCCGCCGGCAGCCGCCACAGGTCGCCGCCGCCCAGGCGCGGTTTGTCGGGCAACAGGTCGCCCCAAGTATGGCAGTCCAACGGGTGGCCGGCGGCCAGGCGCTCGCGCAGCTGCAGCCGGAAGCGGTTGATCAGCAGGATGGCGTTGTTGACCACGATCCCGAACAGCAGCACCAGGCCGATGCGGGCCGAGGAGTCGAACTGGGAGTCGGTGAGCCAGAAGACGGCCATCACGCCGCACAGCGCCATCGGCAGCGACAGCATGATCAGCATCGGCAGCGCGATGCTCTCGAACAGCGCGGCCATGGTGATGAAGACGAACGCCGCGGTCAGCCACAGCATCGTGTTCATCTCCTGCTCCTCCTGCTCGGTGAGCTGCTCGCCCGAGACGTCCTCGGCGGTGTAGCCGTAGGGCAGGTCGACGCCGTCGATGATCTCCTGCAGGTAGTGCCGGCGCATGCGGTCGGTGCCCACGTACTCCCAGTTGATCTGGACGGCGTACTGCTGGTCCTTGCGGTTGATGGCGGTCACCACCGGCCGCTGCTCGAGCGACACGAGGTCGGCGAGCCGCACCCGCTGGCCGCCGAGGGTGGTCATGGTGTGGCCGACGATCTGGTCGTACTGCAGGTCCTCGGCGTCGGCGAAGGCCAGCTGCAGGCGCTGGTCGCGGCCCTCGAGGATCATGTGCCAGGGGAACTCGATGCCCAGCAGGCGGCGCAGGTAGCCGACGACCTCCTGCACCGTGAGGTGGTGCTCGGCGAGGGCGGCGCGGTCGATGACGATCAGCGTCTCGTCGGTGTCGGCGCGGTCGAAGCGGTCGCCGCCGGTCAGCCGCACGTTGCGCACGCGGCGGCTGCGCTCCAGGCGCGCCATGACCCCCTGCGACAGGCCCTCCAGCTCGCGGCTGTTGTAGCCGGTGAGCCGCAGCAGCGAGTTGCTGACGCCGCCGCCGCCGCCGCCCTTCAGGTAGGGATCGCCGAAGCCGTTGATCCAGATGAACATGCCGCCCAGCTCCTCGGCGAGCAGGATCAGGCGGTTGCGGTACAGCTCCGGGTACTCCGTGCGCAGCATCCGCTCCTCGAACTCGATGCGCATGTAGGCGCGGTTGTCCCAGGAGGTCGTCTTGACGGTCACGCCGTCGGGCACCGGCTCCAGCTCGCCCTCGAACTGCTTCATCGTCTCGCTGGCGAGGATGACGTCGGTGCCCACGGGGCGCTCGAGGTAGAGCACCAGGGTCTCGGCGTCCTGCTGCTGCCAGAAGCCGCCGTGGGCGACCTCGTGGCGGTAGAGGTGGTAGCCGCCGTAGACGGCGCCGGCCAGCAGCAGCAGGGGGTACCACCAGCGGCGCAGGTGGAAGGCCGTGATCCGCCGCACGTAGGCCGCGAAGGCGCCCACCACGGTCATCAGGCCCAGGGCGCCGCCGAACCAGGGCAGCATCCGCATCACGGCCGCGCGGTCGCGGACGGCGGCGAAGGCGGCCAGGGAGACCAGGGTGAGTCCGGCCGCGGTCAGCGCCCAGCGCCACAGCAGCGCCCAGCCCTCGCGCTCGGGGGCGGCGACGCGCGGCCGCGCCAGCTCGCGCTCGGCCAGGGGGCGCAGCGCAACGGGGATCCAGGCGAAGGCCACGAAGATCGAGGCCGTCATCGCGATGCCCACGCTCATCGCCAGGGGCTTGTAGTACACGGCCAGCCGGTCGGAGAGGTACATGAAGGACAGGAAGGCGACGACCGTGGTCAGGGTCGTCGCCATGATCGGGAAGGCCACCTCGCGGGTGCCGCCGACCAGCACGTCGCGGACGTCGCCGCGGCGGCCGAGCACGCGGCGGTGGATGGCGTCGAGCACCAGGATGCTGTTGTCCATCAGCATGCCGAAGCAGACGGTCAGCCCGCTGATGGTGATGAAGTTCACCGAGATCCCGAAGAAGTAGAACAGCGACAGGCAGATCACGATCGCCAGCAGGATCGAGCCGGTGACGATGGCCGTGAAGCGCACGCGGCGCAGGGCGGCCGCCAGCAGCAGGAACAGCAGGACCAGGATCGCCAGCGACCGGTTGACCAGCTCCTGCACCTTGTCGCGCAGCTCCTCGCCGTTGTCGGTGTCGATCTCGAAGTCGACGGGGAAGGGCAGGTCGGCGCGGATCCGCGGCAGGGCCGCGCGCACGTCGCGGCTGACGGCGATGGCGTTGGTGCCGCTGCGCTTGGCGATCGAGGCCTGGATGACGTTGCGCCCGTTGATGCGCACGAAGTGCGTGGGGTCGTCGTACGACGGCGCCAGCTCGGCGAGCCGCCACAGCGCGATCGGCTGCCCGCCGCGCGTGGCCACCACGGTGTCCAGGATCATGCGCGCGGTCACCGAGTCCTGCACGCTGACGGCGATCTCGCGGCCGCGGCGCCGGACCCCGCCCGCGGGCAGGATGTCGTCCAGCACGTCGATCGCGGCGTAGACCTCGTCGGCGTGGACGGCGTAGCGCTCCATGAGGTCGAAGTCCAGCAGCACCTTGACCAGGGGCAGGGCCCCGCCCTGCAGCTCGACGTCCGCGACGCCCGGCACCGACAGCAGGCGCGGCAGCAGCCAGGTCTCGGCCTTGTCGCGCAGCTCGTTCGCGCCGAGGTCCGAGATCAGGCTGACGGTCATGAAGTCCTCGGTGCGGAACTCCTCCGGCACCTCGGGCACGACGCGCGGCTGCGCGGCGGTGGCGGGCAGGTCGGCCCGCACGCCGCCGAGCTGCTCGGCCAGCTCGAGCTGCGCGAACTCCAGGTTCACGTCGCGGCGGAACTCGACCGTCACCTGGCTCCAGCCGGGCCGCGAGCTGGAGGTGACGCCCTCGACGCCCTCCACCTTGCGCGCCGCCTCCTCGATCGGCAGGGTCAGCGAGCGCAGCACCGCCGAGGGCGAGGCGCCGGTCCAGGTGGTGGTCACCGACAGGGTGGGCAGCTCGGCGTCGGGCATCGCCTCGATCTCGAGGCGCGGCAGGGCGTACAGCCCCATGAACACCAGGGCCGAGAACAGCATCCAGGTGGCGACGGGGTGGTCGACGAAGCGGCGGATCACGTCACGCCCCCGGCTGCCCGTCGTAGTCGCGGTCGAGGCGCCGGTGCACGATCTCGTACAGCGACGGAGTCAGGAACAGCATCACCACGGTGGAGATGGTCAGGCCGCCCAGGATGGTGACGGCCAGCGGCCGCTGCACCTGGGCGCCGGTGCCCAGGCCGATGGCCATCGGGATCAGGCCCAGCACCGTGGTGAGGTTCGTCATCATGATGGGGCGGAAGCGCAGGCGGCCGGCCTCGAGCACGGCGGCGCGCCCGGTCATCCCCTCCTGCCGCAGCTGGCGGATGGCCGAGACCTTCACGATGGCGTCGTTGACGTCGATGCCCAGCAGGGCCACCAGGCCGATCAGCGAGATGATGTTGACGGTCTGCCCCGAGATCGCGCAGGCCAGGCCGGCGCCCAGCACGCCGACCGGCAGCACCGTGGTGATGATCAGCGGGTCGACGAACGACTCGAACTGCGCGGCCAGGATCATGTAGACCAGCAGGGCCGACAGCAGCAGGGCCCAGCCCAGGTCCCGGAACGAGCGGGTGATCTCCTCCTGCTCGCCGCCCTGGACGAAGCCGACGCCGGCCGGGATGTCCAGGCCGGCGATCTCGCGCTCGACGTCCCGCCACACCTGGCTGAGGCCGCGGCCCTTCACGTCCCCGCTGAGGGTGATCTGCCGGCGCTGGTCGCGGCGGACCACCTCGCGCACGGGGCGGCCCTCCGACAGGTGCGTGAAGCTGCCCAGGGGCACGGTCATTCCTTCGCCGACCTGGACCGGCGAGGCCAGCACGCCGTCCAGATCGCGCCGGCGCTCCAGCGGCAGGCGCACCGCGATGTCGATGCGCTGCTCGACCTCGTTGAAGGTGGTGGCGACCACGCCCTGCACGCGGGCCTGCAGCTCGCGCGCCAGCGCGTCGGGGTCCAGGCCGTGCCGCAGGGCGTCCTCGCGGTCGATGCTGACCTCCACGCTGGGGTTGCCCAGCACGCGGTCCATCTCCAGGTCGACCAGGCCGGTCACGCGCGGCAGGCGCCGCATGAGCTCGTCGGCCACCGACACGGCGTCCCCGGCGTGCTCGGCGACCACGCCCAGGTTGAAGGGCGCCTCGCCGCTGGCGAGGATCTCCTGCAGGCCGATGCCCTCGTCGTGGAAGGTGGCGACGGCGCCCGACAGGCCCGCCAGGCGCGGCCGCAGGCGGTCCTTGACGCGGGCCATGCGCGCGGCGCCGTCGCGCGCCGGGTGCAGCAGCACCCGCAGGCGCACCGTGTTGGCGGCGGTGTAGTCCTTGAGCGCGGCCAGGGTCCGCTCCGTCTGGCCGACCTGGGAGAAGACCGTCGCCACCTCGGGCATGGCGGCCAGGTCCCCGGCCAGGGCGGCGGCGGTGACGCCGGTGGCCTCGAGCGGGGTGCCGCTGGGCAGCTCGAGCGCCAGCGTGAAGTCGCCCGTGCTGCGCTCGGGCAGGAACGAGCGCGGCAGCCCCAGGGACACGGCCAGGGCCGCGGCCATGGCCAGGCCCAGCCAGGCGTAGAAGGGGCCCTTGCGGTCCATGACCTTCACCAGGCCGGCGTGGTAGAGGCGGTAGGCGCCCTCGAACAGGTTGTCCCCGAGGCGGAAGACGCCGCGCGGCTGCTCGTGGCCCGGCTTGAGCATCCGGGCCGACAGCGTCGGCTGCAGCAGCAGGGCCGTGGCCACCGAGACCAGCAGCGCGATGGTCACGGTGATGGCCTGGTCGCGGAAGAACTCACCGGCGATGCCCGGCACGTAGATGACCGGGAAGAAGACGGCCACGGTCGTCAGCGTCGAGGCCAGCACCGGCATGGCGACCTCGCGCGTCGCCGAGGCGCAGGTCGCGGCCACCGACGCGCCGGGCGCGTCCTCGGCCAGGTGCCGCTTGATGTTGTCCAGCACGACGATGGAGTTGTCCACCAGCATGCCCGCCGCCAGCGAGAGGCCGCCGAGGGACATCAGGTTGATGTTCACCTTGAAGGCGTGCATGAAGGCGAAGGCGGTGATGATGCTGACGGGCATCGACAGGCAGACCACGATGGGGCTGCGCCACTCGCGCAGGAAGAAGAAGAGCACCAGGAAGGCCAGCGCGGCGCCCGACAGCAGCGAGCCCGTCAGGCCGCGGAAGCTCTCCTGCACGAAATCGGCGTCGCGGTAGACAAAGCGCGACGCGAAGTCCGGGTACTGGCCGCGCAGCACCTCCAGGATGCGGTCGACCTCGGCGGTGGCGCGGATCGTGTTGGCGCCCACCTCCTTGTAGACCAGGAGCGAGACCGCCTCCTGCCCGCCGATCAGGGTCAGCCCCTCGGGCTCCTTGACCGTGTCGAGCACCTCGGCGACGTCGCCGACGGTGATCAGGCCCGCGCGCCGCGTGGGGATCTCGGTGCGGCGGATGTCGTCGAGGGACTCGAACTCGCCCAGGATGCGCAGCGGCAGGTGCAGGGGGCCCTTGCGCACGCGGCCGCCGGGGAAGCTGACGTTGCTCAGCGCCAGCGCCTGCCGCAGGTCGGCCATCGTCAGGCCGTAGAGGCGCAGCTTGTCGGGGTCGGGGCGCACGAGGATCTCGCGCTCGCGGCCGCCGATCACCTCGGCCTGGCTGATGCCGTCGACCTGCTCCAGCGCGGGCTTGACCACCTCCTCGCAGAACTGGGTCATCTCGGCCATGTCGTCGTCGCCCTCGAGCACCATGATGGCGACGGGGCGTGCGCCGGGGTCCCAGCGCAGGATCAGCGGGCGGTCGGCGCCGTCGGGGAAGTCCTCGCGGTTGGAGACCTGGTCCACGGCCTCGCGCAGGTGCAGGTTGGCGAAGTCCATCGCCGTGCCCCACTCGTACTGCACCGTCACGGTGCTGGCGCCCTCGCGCGTGCGCGAGATCACCTGGCGCACGCCGGCCAGGCCGGTGATGCGCTCCTCGAGCGGCTGGGTGACCAGGCGGGCGAGGTCGTCGGCCGGCACCTCGGCGTACTCGGTGATGACCGTCAGGTTGGGGTAGTTGATGCTCGGCAGCAGGTCCACCGGCAGGCGGCGGTAGGATTGCACGCCCACCACCAGCAGGCCCGCGAAGACCATCAGCACCGCGACCGGACGCGCGACGGCGCCGCGGATCATGGCGCGTCGTCGCCGGCCGCCGACGCCCAGCGGTCGTCGGTCGGCACGGTGCGCCGGACGTCCAGCTTGGCCTCGTGGGCCAGGGTCAGGTGGTCGCTCACGACCACCAGGTCGCCCGGTGCGAGCGTGCCGCCGCTGTGCACGG
The DNA here is from genome assembly GCA_030654305.1 of bacterium. Lineage (NCBI taxonomy): Bacteria > bacterium. The sequence continues at coordinate 12,956 of JAURXS010000256.1, forward strand.
CGAGGACCTCGATCCAGGCGGCGTTCTGCCGGCCGGTGTCGACGTACAGCCACTGGGCGCGGTCGTCGGCGGCCTTGAAGACCAGGGGCCGGTCGTCGCGGGTCAGCACGGCGTCGCGGGGCACCAGCAGCAGGCCGCGGTGGATGCGCGCCGCCACCTCGGCGCGGGCGAACATGCCCGGGCGGAAGCGTCCGTCGGGGTTGGCGAAGCGGACCAGGACCTGGCAGGTGCGGCTCGCCTGGTCCAGCGTGGGGCTGATCACGTCGACGGTGCCGCGGATCGTGTCGCCGACCGCGGGCACCGCCACCAGGGCCGCGCTGCCCTCGGCCAGCTCGCCGAGGTCGGCCTCGAGCACGTTGACCACGGCTTCGAGCCGCGTGTTGTCCGAGACGGTGCCGATCGTCTGGCCGACCGAGAGGTTGGCGCCCTTGACGGCGGTCAGGCCGCTGACCACGCCGCCGAACGGGGCGCGGATCTCGGCGTGCTCGAGGTCGAGCCGGGCGCGCTCCTCGGCGATGCGGGCCTCGGCCAGGCCGGTGCGCTGGGCGGCGGCGTCGCGGCGGAAGGCGCCGGCCTTCAGGGCGGACAACTCGAGGTCCAGCAGCTGCGCGGCGTGCGCGGCGGGGTCGATCTCGCCGCGGTCGCGCCGCCCCTGGAGCTCGTCGCGCTGCGCCAGGAACGAGGTCATGGCCGCGGGGTCGTCGACCTGCTCCTCGTCCTCGGCCGCGATCTGGCCCAGGGCCCGCAGGTGGCGCAGGCGGCTCTCCTCCAGGGCGAGCCGGTAGGGACGGGGGTCGAGGCGGGCCAGCACCTGGCCCGCGCGCACGCGGTCGCCGTCGCGCACCAGGACCTCGGTCAGCTCCCCGGAGAGCTGGCAGCGGACCTCGACGGTCCTGGTGGTGCGCAGCACGCCGTCGGCGAAGACGGGGATCACCAGGGCGCCGCGGTGCACGGCCCCGACATCGACCTTGATGGCCTTCTCGCGCTTGGGCTCGTCGGCCTCGGCGCCCGCGGTGTCGGCGGCGGCGGCTGTCGCCGTGCTGTCGGCGCCGGCGGCGCCGTCGCCGGCCTTGTCGCCGGCGCAACCGGCCAGCGTCAGCAGCAGCAGGAGCAACGCGAGCGGCGCGGCGGTTTCAAGGTTCATCATGCGGTTCTTCAAGAGCGTCTCCCGTCTGCGGGCGCCTGGGCGCCGGTTCAGCGCACGATCCGGCAGCTGATGATCTCCATGGGGGCGACGTCGGCCGCCGCGGCGGCATCGTCGCCGGCGCCCATGCCGGCCAGGAACGCGTCCCAGTAGTTGAGCACCAGCACGGCCCGGTCCGGCGAGATCAGGAACAGCTGGTCCTCGAGGCCGTCGGCGTCGGCGTGCACGCGGACCTGGCGGTCGAAGGCGCCCTTCGCGTCGAAGACGTCGTAGGTCAGCATGACGCCGTCGGGCTGCCCGCGCTGGCCGCGGCCGCTGAGGATCCAGACCGTGCCGTCGTCGAGCACGGTGAGGCTCTGGATGTCCGGCTCGCGGTCGGCCACCTTCACCGGCGGCGGCACGGGGTAGTTGCGGGCCTGGGCCTTCAGCAGCGACTCGGCGCGGTCGTGGTCGGCGCGGTCGCGCGCCAGGGATTCGTAGGGGCGCTCGAAGGTGCCCAGCAGCCTGCCGTCGGCGGCGTGCCGCTCGACGAGGTAGCGGTCGCGGTGCGGCGCCGCGTACACCTCGCCGTTCGGCGCGAGGCCCCAGCGCGTCCAGACGAAGTCCACGGCCAGCTCGTCCAGGACCATGTTGCCGAAGTCCTGCACCGCGGTCTTGGCGACGATCGTGCCCAGCGTCGAGCCGTCGGCGCGTACGCCGTCCAGGAAGTAGGTCTGGTTCAGCTTGCCCGCGGCGAAGGTCTGGCGGATGCCGCACAGCGCCGTGGTGCCGCCGCGGCTGTTGCCGCCGACCAGCACCGCGAAGCCGCCGGCCGCGGGGTCGCCGGCCTGGAAGGGGAAGGCGCCCGCGGGGTTCCCCGCGCGGTCGAGCTGCACGATCTTGCCGGGGAACACCTGCACCACGGCCAGCTTGCCGTCGGGCAGGAAGAAGACGTCGGCCGGACGGCGGAACTCGCCGGGGCCCTCGCCTTCGCGGCCGAGGGTGCCGGTGCGGCGGCCGTCGGGCGCGAAGACCGCGACCTCGGACAGCTGGCCGTCCAGCACGTAGAGGTTGCCCTTCTCGTCGGTGATGACCTGGGCGACGACCCCGAACAGGTTCGCGTCGTCGTCCTCGCCGCCGACGCGCCACACCTCCTGCAGCCGGACGTCGGTCACGCCGTGGGCGGGAGTCGCGCCGTTGGCCACGTGGGGGACCTCGGCGGCCGGGGCGGCGCCGGCGAGCAGGCAGAGCAGGCACAGGGCGATCAGGGCCGTGGCGCGGGACATCGCGACTCCTCGGGTCAGGGTTGGCAAGCTTCGGAGGCAGCAGGACGGTCCCCGGCGGGGATTGTTGCAGAACGGCACGGGGGCCGCAAGTCCCGCACCGCCGGCGCCGGGTCCGGGTACGATCAGCGGGGTCGGGAACTCGCCCAGGCGGCCAGGGCGCGGGCGGCATCTGTGGCCGCGACCGGCAGCGCGTCGCGGAAGACGCCCGCCACGATCCCCGGGTGGGCCCGCTGCAGGTCGTCGAGCCGTGCCGCTTCGATGCCGAAGCCGGCCAGCAGCACCCGGCGGCCGGGCAGGGCGCGCGGCAGCCAGTCGACGACGGCCGAGGCCTCGGTGGTCGCCGCCGGGGTCCAACGGCCGGGGTCGTCGCGCAGGGAGGGCAGGGCGACGGCGAAGGCGCCGCCTTCCATGGTGAGCGGCGTCAGGGCGTCGAAGACCCGCGCGGCGGCGGCGCCGCCGGGTTCCAGCAGCAGCAGGACCGGAGCCGCCGCGTCCGCGCCCGCCGGCGGCAGGGCCACGCGCACCGGTAGCCAGCCGTCGCCGCCGGCATCGAGGGCGGTCACGGTGACGCTCCCGTCGGTGAGCACCGACGTGCCGTCGGCTCCCCGGCGCAGGCAATCCTCCACCTCGAAGACGGTCATCAGCAGCGACGACGGGTCGGCGCGGCGGTCGCGCTCGCCGAGGTCGGTGCGGATCAGGTCGAGCCGGTAGTCCACCGCCGGGCGGTCGACCTCCGCGAGGAACTTGGTGCGGTCGTGGGCGTCGCCGAACCAATCCTGGTAGAAGCGGGCCAGGCCGGTGTACCAGGACAGGCGGGTGCCGTCGTCCAGGTCCAGCACCGCTTCCAGCCGGTAGGGGCCCATCGCCAGGGCGGCGAGGTCGGCGGTGCGGGTCCACGTCGTCAGGCCCGGGGCGAGGGCCACGCGCCCGCCGGTGCCGCCGGAGGCGACCAGTTCGTGGCCCGCGGTGTCGCCGATGCCGGCGATCAACCGGCCGGCGCCGCCGACGGGCGCCCAGACCGCGATCGTGAAGTCGAGGGGTTTGGTGCCCGCGACGGTGCTGCCGACCTTCACCTGCAGGCGTGGCCGCTCGCCGCCGGGCGGCAGCGTCACCGGCACGAAGCGTCGCGGACCCGGACGCGGGTCGGCCCGGCGGGGATCGGGCACCAGCTGCGCCGTGCGGGTCCGGCCCTCGGCGTCGCGCCGCTGCAGGGCGACCGCCACGCCGAAGAGCGTGTCGGCCGGCGGCGCGTAGGGCTGCAGGTAGCTCCAGGGAATGTCCGCCTGCAGGACGCGCCGGCCGTCCACGTCGCGCCACGCGGGCGCCAGTTCGAGGACGGCCAGGTCGAGCAGGCGCCCGGGCTGGGCCAGGGCGCGGCCGACGGTCGTGGCGCTCTGCGCTTCGAAGCCGAAGCGCCAGACTCGAGCGGTGTCGTACGCGTCGCCGGAATCGGGCGCGGCGAGCGTCAGCTCCAGCATGGGCGCCGGCTCGCCCGCCGCGCGCAGGTGCCAGCCCAGGTCGTCGACCATCAGCGACAGCCTCAGCGGCGATGCGGCGCCGTCCGCTTCGACCAGAGGACCCGGGTCGAACCAGGCGCCCCAGCGCGGGCGCAACGCGCGGCCGGCGGCGGCGGCGGCCAGGCGCCGCTCGAGGTCGTCGATCAGGCTGGTGAAGGCGGGATCGGCGCGCAGCGCCGCCAGGTCGGGGTCCCCGCGCAGGCCGCGCGCGTCGTCGTAGCCGCGCTCGACGGCGGCGCGGACGGCGTCCAGGGCGGCCGCCGGGTCGGCGAGGCGGGCCGCGACGCAGGCGGCGTTGTAGTGCAGCAGGGGGTCGTCGGGCCGGCGCCGCAGCGCCTCGTCGATCAGCTCGCGGGCCGGCGCCAGGTCGCCCTCGCGCAGCCGGCGCCCGATCTCGCGCCGCAGGTCGTCGTCGCCGAGGCGTGACGGCACGGGCGCGGCCGCGGCGGCGAGCGTGGCCAGCAGCACGGCCAGAGCGGCCAGCGGCGTGGCCGGGGAACGGCGGCGGACGACCGGCGACTCAGCCGGCGACGACATCGACAACGCTAGCGGCGGCGGGGAAGGCGACGTCCACGGTGTCGCGGGCAATCATCAACTCCTCGTTGGTGGGGACGATCATGATCGCGATCCGCGACGACATCTTGCTGATGACGGCCTCGTCGCGCCGGGTGGCGTTCTTGAAGGGGTCCAGCAGGGCGCCGATGATCTCCAGGCCGCGGCAGGACCACTCGCGCACCAGCGAGTCGTTCTCGCCCACGCCGGCCGTGAAGACGATGCCGTCGACGCGCCCCAGGGCCACGGCGTAGGCGCCGATGTACTTGCGGATGTGGTAGCAGTAGACCTCGAGGGCCAGGCGGCAGCGGTCGTTGCCGTTGGCGTATTCGCGCTCGACGTCGCGCAGGTCGCTCGAGACGCCGCTGATGCCCAAGAGGCCGCTCTGCTTGTTCAGCATCTTCTCGACGGCGTCCACGCCCATGCCCAGGTTGCGCTCGAGGTGGCCGATGATGGCGGGGTCGATGTCGCCGCTGCGGGTGCCCATGACCAGGCCCTCCAGCGGGGTGAAGCCCATCGAGGTGTCGACGGACTTCCCGCCGCGCACCGCGGCGACCGAGGCGCCGTTGCCGAGGTGGCAGGTGATCAGGTTCGTCTCGGACGGGTCGCGGCCCAGCATCGCCGCCGCGCGCAGGGTCACGTAACGGTGGCTGGTGCCGTGGAAGCCGTAGCGCCGGATGCGGTGCTTCAGGTACATCTCGTAGGGCAGCGGGTAGATGTACGAGGTGTCGGGCATGGTCTGGTGGAAGGCGGTGTCGAACACGCCCACCATCGGCACGTCCGGCAGCACCGCCTGCGCGGCGCGGATGCCCACGATGTTCGGCGGGTTGTGCAGGGGCGCCAGGGAGGAGCACTCCTCGAGCGCCGCCATGACGTCGGGCGTGATCATGACGCTGCCGGCGTACTTCTCGCCCGC
>JAURXS010000257.1 GCA_030654305.1 bacterium
TCCGGTTCCAGCCACTTCTCCAGATCCCGGCAACAGGTCGTGCGCGATTTCAATCCCGGCCTCCCTTGCATGTGTGCACCACAATGCAACTATAAGGCCTTCGGCTCCCTGCCGCAACCATCCGTCGCGTATTCCCTGCCGTGACGGGCATGGATCCAGGTCAGGGAACCGACAGCCAGATCATTTCGATGAACGCTTCGGGCGGGAACATGGCCTTTCCCCATTGATCATCGAGGGCCGCCGCGGGCCGGGCGGCCACGACCTCCTCGAGGGAGCGGCCGGCCGCCTTCTCGGCGGCGACGATCCGTCGATATTCCTCGAGGATGCCGAGGTAGACGCGCAGTTCCGCGGGCGTGGCGACGGGCCCGTGGCCCGGCACGACGCGCGTGCCGGGGCCGCACAGCGACAGCACGTACCGCACGCCGCGGATCATGCCGTCGATCGTGCCGCCGTGTGCGGTGTCGATGTAGGGGTAGCCGCAGTTGAAGAAGAGGTCGCCCGCGTGCACGACGTCGGCGCGGTGCAGGCGGACGACGAGGTCGCCGCCGGTGTGGCCGGCCACGTGGCGCAGGCCGACCGTTTCGTCGCCCCAGCGCAGGGTCAGCGTGTCGCCGACGCAGATCCGCGGCAGCGCCGAAGCCGGCGAGGCCGCGACGTCGTGGTCGAGCACGTCCAGGTGTTGGGGCGCGGCCATCCAGCCGGGAACCGACTCGTGAGCCGCGAGCACGGCGCCCGCCGCGGCCAGCGCGCCGAAACCGCCGACGTGGTCGAAGTGCCAGTGGGTCGCGACGGCCAGGGCGACCGGTCCGGACTCCAGCGCCGCCGCGGCCGCGAGCAGCTTGTCGGCCATCTGCTCGTAGTCGGCGTCGATCAGCAGGAGCTTGCCGTCGCCGGCGCAGGCCAGCACGTTGCCGCCGGCGCCCTGCAGCAGGTGCACGCCCGGGGCCAGTTCCTCGGTGCGGAACTGGATCGGCCCGAAATCCTGGGCCGTCGCGGGACCGGCGGCGCCGCCGGCCAGCAGGGTGGCCGCAGCCAACGCGAAGATTGGGAATCGCCTCATCTCGTCACCTCTTCCACCTGTCAGAATCCCACGCTGCGGCCCCGGTTCTGCTCCTCCAGCCACGCCTGCAGCGGGGCGAAGTAGGCCAGCATCGCGCGGCTGGAGAGGTCCTCGCCTGTGGCCTCGCGCATCAGCTCGCGCCAGTCGCGGGTGGCGCCTGGCTCCAGGATCGCGCGCAGGTAGGCGCCGACCTCCTCGTTGCCGTAGTAGGTCGCGGTCTGCGGGTCCTGGTGCAGGATCTCGCGGCAGATGTGGTCGTGGAGCTGGTGCAGGATCACGCTCGACAGCGCGTAGTCGTAGTACTGGGCCGCGTCGTCGTTGATGTGGGTCTTGGTCGCCGCGTCGCACCACTCCTCGCCGCGCGGGGCGGGCGGGGCGACGCCTTGGTAGCGGGCGACGTGCTCCCACCAGCGCGCGTTCATCCGGTCGGCCGCCAGCGGCTCCTCGTAGAAGTCGTGCTCCCAGTGGGTCATGGTGCCGCAGGCGAAGGGCAGGAAGGTGACCGGGCCCAGCAGGGCCTGGTTCAGCAGCCAGCTGATGCGGTCGGGCTCGTCGGCCGCGGCCATCAGGCCGATCTCCTGCAGGTAGGCGGTCTGGCCGGCGACCAGCTCGATCAGCGTGCCGACGCCCTCGTGGAAGGCGCGGTTGGCGCCGGTGCGCAGCACGAACGGCACCTCGGGGTTGCTGTAGGAGAGGTAGTAGTAGATGTGGCCCAGCTCGTGGTGGGTCGTCTGCAGCCAGTCGAAGGTGGGCTCGACGCTCATCAGCGAGCGCACGTCGCGGTCCAGGTCGATGTGCCAGGCCGAGGCGTGGGAGTTCTTGGTGCGCGTCGCGCCGTCGGGCAGCGCGAACAGGTCGCTGTTCGCGTGGAACGAGGCGGGCAGCGGCTCGAACCCCATGCTCGTGTAGTAGCGCTCGGCCTGCTCGACCATCCACTTCGGGTCGCGGCCGGCGACCAGGGCGTCCAGATCGACGCCCTCGACGATGCCGGGCCAGTCCTGGGCCCACTTGTTGCCGAGCCAGTGGGCCGGGATCAGGGCGGGCACGGGCTCGCCGTAGCGGGCGGCCAGTTCGTACCGCGCCCAGCAGTGCAGCTGCTCGTAGAGCGGGCGCAGGCCCGCCAGGACCTCGTCCATCAGGGCCATCATCTCCGCCGGGGTCATGCCGTACTCGCTGACCTCCATGCCGAAGTACGAGGAGTGGCCCATGCTGCGCGCCGTCTCGTTGCGCAGGTCCCGCAGCTCGACCAGACCGTCGCGCAGGGTCGGGCCGATGGCCTTGCTCGCCTCCCAGTAGGCGCGCCGCTCGGCGAGGTCGCGCGAGTCGGCCAGCTGCGTGGTGATCTCGTTGGAGTCGGTGGGTCGCGCCGTGCCGTCGGGCAGTGTGACCGAGAACGCGTAGCCGAACAGGCGCTCGTTCTGCGCGGCCTCGGCGCGGATCAGCCGCGAGGTCACCTCGGGGATGGTGCCGGGGAACTTGGCGGCGTTCAGCAGCACGTACTTCAGCTGCTGGCGCTGCACGAAGGTCAGGTCGTCGCGCTCCAGGAAGGCGCGGGCCTTCGCGATCAGGCCGGCCTCGCCGAGGCGGGCGGCGAACTCCTCCTCGGCGGCGACGCGCGCGGCCGAGGTGGCTTCGCCGACGTCGACGTTGGCGTCCCAGCGCGCGCCTTCGGCCCTCTGCCAGAGGTCGCGGTACAGGACGTTGTAGTCGGCGAGGAAGGCGTCGAGGTCGTCGGCCGGCTGCCGGCAGCCGGTCGGGACGACGGCGGCGAGCAGGGCTGCGAGCAGCAGGGTGCGCGACAGGGACATGGGTCCTCCCGGGCAACGTTGGGGTTGCCCGGGAGGTTACCAGAGTTCGCGCCGCGGGTGAAGCCGCGTTGCGGCCCCGTTCAGCGGGCGAGGGTGATCTTCCGGGTCTCGCTGAAGGCGCCGGCGCGCAGGCCCAGGAAGTAGACGCCCGAGGGCAGCGAGCGGCCGGCGGCGTCACGGCCCTCCCAGGCGGCGACGTGGCGCCCCGCCGGGAGCGGGCCGTCGGCCAGAACGGCGACCTCGCAGCCGCGAGCGTCGAACACGGTCAGGCGGCAGACGGCGGCCGCGGGCAGGTCGAAGGCGACCTCAGTGCGGGGGTTGAACGGGTTCGGGTGCGCGGCCAGCAGGCGGGGGTGCGGGGCGTCGCCGGCGCCGGTCTGGGCGTCCGGGTCCACCGTCACGGTGACGGTGAGGTTGCTGGCGGGGTTCAGGACCGCCTCGACGTAGCACACCGCGACCGGCCCGGTGTCGTCCACCTGCACGAGCGTGCCGCCGGTGACCAGGAAGCCGGGGGCGTCGGCGGGCATGTTCACCTTCACCAGCGCGTTGTGGAAGCGCTCGTTGTACCCGTTGTGGACGAGCACCGACACGGTGTCCGATGTGCCGCTGTTGTCGGGCGTGAACGCCGTGGTCAGGTTGCCGCCGGTGTAGGCGTCCAGGGTGGGTCGCACGTCGAACTGGCCGCCGGTCCAGCGGATCACCCGGAACGGGTGGTTGGAGCCGCTGGCGTTGTCGGTCGAGACGTCGTAGGGCGCGGTCGCATCGTCGGTGTCGCTGTGGATGTGGCCCCACAGGTTCAGGTCGACGTTCAGGGCGGACAGGTTCAGCTCGTTCTGGAAGTCGTAGTGGCTGAACAGCACGATCGCCGCGCTGGCCGAGGCGGCCCCGACGTCCTGCTGGAGCCAGGACACCTGCGCGTTGGTGTAGCTCTCGGCGCCGTAGTACTCCGTGCGCCACGCGTCGTAGTTGTCGTAGGCCTCCAGGCCGACGAAGTGGACCGGGCCGTAGTCGAAGGCGTAGTCCTGGGTGCGCGCCGGCGCGCCCGGCGGCGGGTTGCCGAGGCGCCGCCAGCCGAAGAAGCGCCACCAGTCGCGCCGCGAGGTGCCGTCGCTCGGGGGGGTGCTGTCCCAGCCGCCGAGGTCGTGGTTGCCGCCGGTCAGGAACACCGGCACGTCCGACTCGGCGAGCAGCTGCTGGGCGCGGCTGTAGTAGCGCCGCCCGAGGTAGTCCTCGAGCTCGCCCTCGTTGATCAGGTCGCCGGTCAGCAGGATGAACTCCGGGTTGATGATGCTCACGTCGTCCAGGATCGTGCGCAGCCCCACGCTGGTGGTGCTGTCGGTCGCCGCGCCGCTCTCGTAGTAGTAGAGGTAGGTGGGCAGGTGCGTGTCGGTGATGTGCACGAAGGTGAAGTCCGTGCGCCACTGCGGCAGCACGCGCACCGCGTGACGGGTGCGGTCGTCGAGCCCGCCGGAGGCGGTCACGCGCAGGTCGTAGAGTTCGAAGACCGGCACGTCGGGCACCGCGGCCGCGATGGTCCACCAGGTGGTCGCGGGGTCGTAGACGGCCCCGACGACCGTCAGCGGGATCTGCAGCGCCCCGCGTTCGAGCCGGGCCGTCCAGCCGGTGGTCCCGACCGGGGCCTCGCAGCTGATCAGCAGGTCCTGCCCCGGCAGCACCAGCGAGGGGAGGTTGACGAGCGGACGCTGGATCACAGTCAGCGTGTCGGCCAGCGTGTAGGTCTGGGCGCCCGCGGCCGATGAGATCAGCAGGCAGGCCAGGAAGGGGGCGAACTTCGAGCGCATGAGAACTCCCGGGAGGAAGAATTCCGTCACATTACCTCAATTATGCCACAATACGGTCAAAATCGCAACTCCATAGGTCTGGGTGCGCGGCGCGCAGCGGGTGCGGTCGGTCGCTCCCGCGTTCAGGTCGTCACGAATTCCAAGCCGTGGACCTGCGGGATCAGGCCGGCGCGGTGGGCGCGGTCGAGGAGTTCGCGGATGGCGGCGCGGCCCCGGTCGCCGTAGTCGAGGGTCCAGTGGTTGACGTACATGCCGACGAACTCGTCGGCGAGGGCGACCTCCATGTCGCGGGCCCAGCCCAGGGCGTAGTCGAGGGCCTCGGCGCGGTGCTCGAGACCGTAGCGGATGCTGGCCTCGAGGATCCGCGCGATCTCGGGCATGCGCTCGCCGTGGCGCTTGTGGATGGTGTTGGCGCCCAGCGGCAGTGGCAGGCCGCCGGTCAACTCGTCCCACCAGGTTCCCAGCTCGAGGCAGCTGTGCAGGCCCTGGTTGCGGTAGGTGAGCTGGCCCTCGTGGATGATCAGGCCGGCGTCGAACGCGCCCGCGGCGACCTCCTCGATGATGCGGTCGAAGGGCACCACGACCGGCTCGAAGTCCCCGATCGCGAGGCGCAGTTCCAGGTAGGCGCTGGTCATCAGGCCCGGCACGGCGATGCGGCGGCCGCGCAGGTCGTCCGGCGCGAGGGGCTCGCGGGCCACGACCATCGGGCCGTAGCGGTCGCCCATGCTGGCGCCCGAGGGCAGCAGGGCGTACTTGTCGGCCACGTAGGCGTAGGCGTGGACGCTGATGGCGGTGATGTCCAGCTCGCCGCGGGTCGCCCGCTCGTTCAGGGTCTGGATGTCCTGCAGGATGTGCTCGAAGCGGTAGGGCCCCGTGTCGATCTTGCCGCGGGCCAGGGCGTAGTGCATGAAGGCGTCGTCGGGGTCGGGGGAGTGGCCCAGGGTCAGGTTCACGGTGGCGCTCATGGCTCTCCTCCAGGAGTGACGCTGCTTGTCGCCGGCGGCCGCTTCCGATATCTTCGGAGCGACGGCCAAGATAGCACCGAAGCCGGGCGCGTCGAAGGAGAAACCCCGTGAGAACCGCCAGCGCGATGATCGCCGCCCTACTGCTCACCGCCGCTACGGCCGCGGCCGAGGGGGTGCCCGAGGGGCTCTGGACGGCCCGCGGCCAGGAGACGTACCTGCTGCGGGGCGGGGAGTCGGTGCAGTTCCGGATCGAGTACCCGCAGATCCCGGTGCGGGCCTGGCGGTTGACCGTCGACGGCGACCAGCTGCTCTGCCACGTGAACGTGCTGCGCCTGGCGGACGGCTCGCTGCTCTACCAGCAGAACAACGAGTCCCACCACGAGGTCCGCGTCCCCTGGGGCCGCGATGAGGCCGTCGCGGTGACGATCACCGCCGACCTGTCCGGGGGCGGCGTCTTCACGGTCAAGTTCCTGGGCCCGCCGCCGGACGCGACGCGGCAGGCCTACGGGTACGACATGAACCGCGGGCTCGAGGCGCTCGAGAGCGGGGACCTCGAGCTCGCCGAGGCGCGCTTCGCCGAGGCGGCCCGCCTGGGCGAGGACGCGGCGGTCGCGGAGCTGATGCTGGCCGGCCTCGCGAAGAACCGCGGCGAGGCGGAGACGGCCGCGGCGCACCTGGACCGGGCGTTGGGCCACCGGCTGCCGCCGGAGCTCGCCGACGTGGAGCGCGAGCTGCGCCGCCAGCTTGACGTCGTGCGTGTCCACGGCTCGCCGCTGCTGGCCGACGCCGACGAGATGCTGGCCGCCGGCGACACGACCCGCGCCGAGCGCTTCTGCCGACGGGCGCTGGCGGAGCCCGACGCCACGGTCTGGGCCCGCAGCGAGGCGCAGCGCCGCCTGGGCCGGATCCTGCAGGGACGGGGCGACCGGTACGGCGCCCTGGAGGCCTTCGACGCGGCGGTGCGCGGCGCCGCCGACCGCGGGCAGAAAGCGCTGGGCGCCTTCGACCTCGCCCGCCTGCACCTGGCGCTGGCCAACCCCGGCCAGGCCCGCGCCGCCCTGGACCTGGCCCGCGGGCTGGGGCTGCCCGGGGACCTCGACCGGGAGGCGGACGCCCTGCTGCGGCAACTCGACCTTGAAGGAGGCCCCTGACATGGAGGTCCGGCGCGACTGCCTGCACTTCCGCGGCGACCGGCCCTGCGCGCCCCACAAGGAACGCGGCGTCCACTGCGAAGGCTGTCCCGAGTTCACGCCGCGCTGCGGGCGCATCCTGCTGATCAAGCTGGGCGCGGCGGGCGACGTCGTGCGCACGACGCCGCTGCTCGCGGCCCTGCGCCGGCACTACCCGCGACACCTGCTCACCTGGCTGTCGTACTACCCGGAGCTGGTGCCGGCTTCGGTGCCTGATCGGCGCCGCTTCGACGCCGCCTCGATCCTCTGGGCGCGCAACACCGACTTCGACCTGATCATCAACCTGGACAAGGACCCCGAGGCCTGCGCGCTGACGAGCGAGTCGCGCTCGTCCCGGCGGATGGGCTTCACCCTGCGCAACGACGGCTTCTGCCAGCCGGCGGTGCGCGAGGCCGCGCGCGCCAAGTACCTGACCGGCCTGTTCGACGACCTCAGCCGGGCCAACGCGCGGTCCTACCTGCAGGAGATCTTCGCGATCTGCGGCTGGGAGTTCGCGGGCGAGCCCTACGAGCTGGACCGCCCGGCCGCGCCGCCGCGCCTGGAGGCGCCGGCCGGCCGCGCCCTGGTCGGCCTGAACACCGGTTGCGGCGGGCGCTGGACCAGCCGCCTGTGGCCCGAAGAACACTGGGCGGCGCTGGCGACCGCCCTGCGCGAGGACGGGCTGGGCGTGATGCTGCTGGGCGGCCCCGAAGAGGACGCGCGCAACCGGCGACTGGCCGAAGCCACCGGGGCCTACTACCCCGGCACCTTCCCGCTGGACGGCTTCGTGGGCGTCATGGACCGCTGCGACGTCGTCGTCTCGGCGGTGACGATGGCCATGCACCTGGCGATCGGTCTGGGCAAGCGCCTGGTGCTGCTGAACAACATCTTCAACCCCGCCGAGTTCGAGCTGTACGGCCGCGGCGAGATCCTCGCGCCCGAGAAGGCCTGCACCTGCTACTTCGCGCCGCGGTGCCGCGAGAGCGAGCCCTGCCTGCCGACCCTGCGTCCCGGGACCGTGTTCGCGGCGGTGCGGCGACAGGCGGCGGCGCGATGAGGATCGGCCTGCTGGGCCCGGCTCCCCCCTTCCACGGCGGCATCGTCACCTGGCTGGCGATGCTGCACCGCGCGCTGGCCGCGCGCGGCCACGAGGTGCACTGGGCCGGCTTCCGCCGCCAGTACCCCGACCGGCTCTTCCCCGGCCGCAGCCAGACCGGCGCCACGGCGGCCTGGATGCCGTCGCCCGACTCCTGCCGCTTCGTGCCCTGGGACCCGCGGAGCTGGCGCCGCACCGCCGACGACCTGCTGGCGTTCCGACCCGACGCGGTGGTGATGAAGTTCTGGCTGCCGTTCTTCGCCCCCGGCTACTGGGGCGTGGCGCGCCGGCTGCGCGCGCGGGGCGTGCGCGTGGTCTACGTGCTGGACAACGTGGTCGCGCACGAGCGCTACCCGTTCGCGGGGCCGCTGTCCCGGCTCGCCCTGGGGCAGGGGGACGCGTTCATCGCGCAGAGCGACCAGGTGCGGCGCGACCTGTTCGCCACGGCGCCGCGCACCGACCCGGCCCTGGTCGCCGACTGCCCGCATCCGGTCTACGACTTCGGCGTGCCCGGCCGCCCGCGCCGCTCGCGCGCGGAAGCCCGCGCCGCGCTCGGCCTGCCCGCCGACGGGCGCGTGGTGCTCTACTTCGGCTTCATCAAGGCCTACAAGGGCGTGGTCCACCTGATCGCGGCGCTGCCGCGCCTGCGCGAGCGCTACGGCGACGGGGTCCGCGTGGCGGTGGTCGGGGACGTCTACGGCGACGGCGAGGTCTACGCCGCGGCGCGGCGCGCGGCCGCGTGCGAGGACATCCTGATCTGGCGCGACGGCTACGCGCCGGACGAGGAGGTCGAGGACTGGTTCCTGGCCGCCGACGTCGTCGCGTTGCCCTACGTGTCGGCCACCCAGAGCGGCATCGTCCAGATCGCCTTCAACTACGACCGGCCGGTGGTGGCCACCGCGGTGGGCGGCCTGCCCGAGGTCGTGCTGGAGGGCGAGACCGGTTTCCTGGTGCCGCCCGCCGACCCGGCCGCCCTGGCCGCGGCGCTGATCCGCTTCTTCGACGAGGATCGCGCGGACGCCTTCTCGGCCGCGGTGGCGCGCGAGAAGGCGCGCTACTCGTGGGACCGCATGGCCGAGGCCGTGGAGCGGGCCGCGGCGGGGCGCTCGTGAGCGTGCCGCGGGGCGAGCGGCGCCTGGTGCTGCTGCTGTTCCTGGCCACGCTGCTGGTGCGCCTGGCCGCCGTGGCCGTCCTGCTGAAACTGGACGCGCGCCCCTCCTTCGACGAGTACGGCTACGACCGCCGCGCGCAGGGCTGGCAGGCCGTCGCCGACGACCTGTCCCGCGGCGCGGTCGCCCCGGAACACTGGCGGCAGGCCTACGACCGCGGCTTCCAGCCGCCGCTGCACCCCCTGCTGATGAGCGCGGTCTACACGGCCGACGGCGCCGGTGCCGCCCGCGCCCGCGCGCTGTCGGCGCTGTGGAGCGCGCTGGCGACGCCGCTGGTCTACCTGATCGCGCGCCGGCTCGCCGATCGCCGCGCCGCGACGGCCGCCGCCTGGCT
>JAURXS010000258.1 GCA_030654305.1 bacterium
CGAGAAGATCACCTCGCCGGTGGCGACGTCCGTCGCGACCGCCAGGTAGCGCCCCAGGTCCAGGCAGTCGACCAGGTGCACGAGGTTGCCCGCCCAGGTCCCCTGGCGGTGCACGCGGTCCAGCGCGACAAACTCTTCCCCCGCGGCCCCGGTGTGGAAGTAGTCGACGCGCAGCGTCTCGTCGAGGAAGCGGTCGGCGAAGACCGGGGCGGTCTCCGCGGCGGACACGGCGCCGGCGACCGCAAGCAGGAGGAACAGCGCCGCGGTCGCGGCCGGGATCGTTCTCTTCATCGTTCGCATCTCCGGGTTGCGGGTTCGACCCCGATCGGATGGGACGTCGCCGTGCAAGATAGCACGGTTGGTCGGTTTCCGGCGCTTGTGAAGTGAGGGCCGCGATCCCCGGGGAGCGCGGCCCTGTCGAACGTCGGGACCCGGCCGGCGGTTCAGTGCACGACGCTGAGCTTGCGCGTCAGACTCTGATCGAGCCCGGGCCCGCGCACCTGCAAGGTCGCGAGGTACTGGCCGCTGGACAGAGGGCGGCCCTCGTCGTCGCGACCGTCCCAGCCCACGACGTGGCTTCCCGGTTCGATCTCGGTCCGCGTCACGGTCCGCACGCGGCGGCCCCTGAGGTCGTGGACGACCAGCTCGACCACCGATCGCACCGGCGTCGCGAACGCGAACACCGCGTCGCCGCTCACCGGGTTGGGCGAGGGCGGCGCAAAGCTGACCCGCGTCACGCCGCCGCCGTCGCCGACCGCGGTCGTGACGTCCTCGGGACAGTTCGCGCAGCCGGTGCGCGCCGGGTCGTAGCCGTACATCAGCCAGGTCCGGGAGGCGTATCCGGCGCTCTGGTTCACGTGGTAGGCGTAGAGCCGACTCGTGCCCAGGAAGACCAGTTCCGGCAGACCGTCGCCGTCAAGATCGCCCATGGCCGGCGTCTGGTAGACGCTGTCGGCCAGTTCCTTCGGCCAGCCGTCCAGCAGCGCGCTGAGGTTGCTCCAGGCCCAGGCCTTGTTGCCGCGGGCGCCGAAAACCACGTCGGCGGAGGTGCCGTCCTCGAGCATGCCCAGGATCGGCGAGCCGTAGATGAGCCAGCCGTCGCTGCCGACCGGGAAACCGGCCTGCTGGAGGCCGTCGTCCTTGAGCAGGTGCACGCTCCAGCTGCGGGCCGCCACCGCGACCTCGAGCTCGGGCATGCCCAGGCAGTTGGCGATCGCCGGCCGCGACAGCGGCGAGGCCGAAGCGGAGACGAAGGGCCAGGAGCCCGGCTGCTCGGTGCCGTTGCTGTTGACCGCATACAGGGTACCGTTGCTCGTCGGCACGAGCACCTCGGCATCGCCGTCGAGATCGAGGTCTCCGAGCGAGACGGCTTCCGATGGCGGCGCCGGCAACGTGCGCAGCTGGTTGCCGACCCCAGTGATGCGGTCGAACATCCAGACCGTGGAGCCGAACGTGCAGACGATCTCGGCGGCGGGATCGGCGTCGATGTTGCCGATCGCCGCCGGGTAGGAGGCGGCGCCGGTCAGGTTCCAACCCCACGGCGAAGGCACATGGGTGCCGTGCGAATCGAGGATGCGCAGGAAGGCGCCCCCGACCGCCACCACGCTGCGGGGGTAGGGGCCGCCGACGGCGCCGATCGAGACGAAGACCGGCGCCACGGCCGGCATCTGGTACGGCCAGCCGTCGCGCGGCGAGCCGTCCGGAGCGAAGGCGAAGACGCGGCCGTCGATCGTGCCGACCACGACCGACAGTTCGCCGGAAAGGTCCAGCGCGCCGACGGCGACCGGGCCCTCGGAAAGCGCGGCGCCGGTCGCGACCGGCCAGCCGGGCAGATCGGCGCCGGTGTTGTGGACCGCGTGGACCGCCCCGCCCGCGTCGGAGAAGACGATCTCGGCCAGTCCGTCGCCGTCGAGGTCCACGATCGCCGGATCGGAAATCGGCTCGGCGCTCAGGACGCGCGGGAAACCGTCGACGAGGTTCGGGTAGCCGGGGTCGCGGCGCCATTCCGCGTCGAACATGAGCGAGTCGGTACCGGCGGACACGAGTCTGGTCACGCTCTTGATCATCGCGATGCGCTGGTCGTGCGCGGGGTCGAGCGCCAGAGCGCAGTCCTGCGCCGCCGTGTAACCGCCGGAGTAGTCCGCGTCGGCGAATTCCTCCCACTGCGACCAACTCGTCGGCGCGGCCGCCGTCGCCCGCTGCACCGCGAAACCATCGAACCGGTTGCCGGCGAGCAGCCAGATGTTGTCCCCGGCCCGATGCTCGAGCTGTTCGGGGAACAACCCGCCGACGTTGATCGCGGAGGAGGGGAAGCTGAGACCCTGGTTCGTCGAGGCGAAGGTGCCCGGGTCCAGGATCAGGTATCCGGGGCTGTAGGGCGTGGCGCGGTCGTGCACCACGACAACCTCGTTGCCCGTCGAGGAGGCGGCGATCCGGGGCTGCCGCTCCCAGATCCCGTTCGTGGTCCCGCTCAGTGCGATGATGGTGTTCCAGGAACCGATGCCGCCGCCGCCGTAGCTCGAGGCTCGCCGGTGGCGCAGGGCCGCGTCGAAGCTGTCGTCGGCCGACCGGAACTCCCACACCACGTGGACGTAGCCTCCGAAGCCGTAGCTGACGTCCGCCTCCACGTATAGCAGGCCCGGGTTGGTCAGGGAGGCGATCTGGTAGGCCCCCTCGAAGGTGGCGCCGTAGTCGACACTGCGGGCATACCAGATGTCGGCGCCGGCCGCGTCGTAGCCGGTGGCGACCAGGTACAGGTAGTAATTGGCGAAGGACACGGCGTCGGTCGCGAAGCGCGGGCTGTCGAACGTCACGCCCGCCTGACTCATCACCGTGAGGTCCGTGGCGAAGGAACCCGCGGCGAGGCCCAGCGTCGACCAGGTCACGTGGACTTGGGAAATGCCGGCGGCGGGGATGGACAGCACGTAGGCCACGTAGCAGCGGTTCTGGTTGCCTTCGGCCACGCGCAGCCAGGGATCGGTCAGCGAGGCGTTCGAACCCGGAACGGTCAGCGTCGCCCACAGCGACCAATGACCGCCGCCATCGGTCGAGCGCAGGATCCGGATCTCGCTGGAGGTGCCGATGTCGGCCTCGACTGCCGCGTAGAGATCGCCGTTGGCGGCGATGTCGAGACTGACGTTGGTCAAATCGTCGCCGGATGCGTACGCCAGGACGTCGTCGCCGCCGACCACTTCGTAACGCAGATCCTTGTCCGCCCCCATCGGCGGGGACGGCTGTTCGTCCCGTGGTTCGCCGCGGCGGGGTCCCGAGATCATCGCATCGTCGGAGGGCAGGATGCTCGTGCCCACGCCGCCCCCCGGTGGCGTCGGCAGGAGCACCCGCTCGATCTGGCCGGCTAGTGCGGGCAGGGGCAGGGTGACCAACAGCAAGAGCGCAGCACGGACGTAACAACGCAGCAGCCGGCGGCACATGGCAAACCCCCTTGTCCAGTGCTGTGACCCACTGAGGGATCCGGGACAGGGCGCCGCCGGCCTGCAGCGGGAAGCGGGTACGATTCTACGTCTTCGGGGGGTCGACTTCAACACCGCCCGGCAGCTCGTACCAGGTGCCCTAGCGCTGCCCGCGACGGGCGAGCCGGCCCTCGGCGACCAAGCGCTGCAGGTGGGCCTTGACGGTGTTGCGGTTCGCGCCCGTCAGGGCCGTCGCCGAGCGCACCGTGACGCGGCCGTGCG
>JAURXS010000259.1 GCA_030654305.1 bacterium
CCCGCGACGCGCAGCACCTTGTCCATGTTCAGGCAGAGCAGGTCGATCCGGTGCCGCCGGCACAGCCGCCAGTAGCGCCAGGAGAGGGCCGGGTCCAGGTCGCCGTGGAAGACCAGTTCCGTCACCACGAGCCCGGCCGCCCCGCCCCGCCGCGCCAGCTCGCTGCCGCGGGCGCAGGCCAGTTCGACGTGGTGGCCCCGGTCGCGCAGGCCCAGGGCCGTCGACAGCATCCAGTGCTCGCCGCCCCCCCACTCCCCCAGGCAACTGCTGAACAGGATCCTCACGGGTGGTGCCCCGAACGTGCTGGTGGCCGATCGGCGCGCCGTCGCGGCGCGCCCACGAATGAAACTTGTAATTCCCGGTTGTTCAACGAGAATATTCGGCGAGCGGCCCCGTGTCGGGACCGTCCACTCACGGAAGGTCGCGAACCTGGACACCCTGGCCGCATTCCTGATCGTCAAGAACGAGGAACGCCTGCTGCCGCGCTGCCTCGCCAGCCTCGCGGGGCTGGTCGACGAGCTGGTCGTGCTGGACACCGGCAGCGAGGACGGCACGCCCGGCATCGTCGACGCGGCCGCCGCGGGCGGCGCCTTCCCCCGGGTCGTCGCCGACCGCGTCGAGTTCCGGGGCTTCGGCGAGGCCTGGCAGTCGGCGCTGGACCGCGTGACCGCGGACTGGGCGCTGTGCATCGCCGCCGACGAGGAGCTGTCCCCCGCCCTGCGCGAGCGGCTCCTCGCGTCGAAGGCCGACGGCGGCCTCGGGCGGCACGACGGCTGGGTGCTGCACCGCGTCAACACCGTGCTGGGGCGCCGCATGCGCGCGCGCTGCCTCGCCCGCGACCACACCCTGCGGCTGGTCCGCCGCGGGCGGGCGCGTTTCACCCCCTCGCTGGTCCACGAGAGCCTGCAGCTCGCGCCGGGCGCCACGACGGGCCGGCTCGACGAGCCGCTGCTGCACGCGGCCATGGACGACTGGCGCGCCTACCTGCGCAAGGTGGACCGCTACACCACGCTGGACGCCCTGGGCGACAAGTACCGTTTCCGCTGGTGGCACCTGGCGACCACCGGCCCGGCCACCTTCTGGCGCCAGTACGTGATGCGCACCGGCTTCGTCGACGGCTGGCCGGGCTTCGTCTGGTCGGCGACCTCGGCGATCGGCGCGGTGATGCGCGACTGGAAGCTGCTGCGGCGGGCGCGGGGCCGCGTTGACGCCGCACCCCACGGCGGGTAGAGTCGCACCCGACGCAACGACCCGCATCCCGGGAGGGACCATGGGCAGGATCATCGTGACCGGCGGCGCCGGCTTCATCGGCGCCAACGTCGTGCGGGGGCTCAACGCCCGCGGGATCGACGACATCGTGGTCGTGGACCGGCTGCGCGACGGCGCCAAGTGGCGCAACCTGCTGGGCCTGCGCGTCGAGGACGTCGTGGACAAGGACGACTTCCGGCTGGACGTGCGCGAGGGCGCGCTGGCCGCCGACATCGACGCCGTGATCCACCTGGGCGCCTGCAGCAGCACCACCGAATCCGACGCCGACTACCTCCTGGACAACAACTACCGCTACACGCGCGAGCTGTGCGAGTGGTGCCTCGAGGAGGGGATCCGCTTCGTCTACGCCAGCAGCGCCGCCACCTACGGCGACGGCGCGCTCGGCTACAGCGACGAGGACCGCTCGACGCCCGACCTCGCGCCGCTGAACATGTACGGCCTCTCCAAGCACCTGTTCGACCTCTGGGCGCTGCGCCGCGGGCACCTGGACCGCATCGCCGGCCTGAAGTTCTTCAACGTCTACGGTCCGCACGAGGACCACAAGGGCGACATGCGCTCGGTCGTCCACAAGGCCCACGGCCAGATCCTGGCGGACGGCCGGGTCCGGCTGTTCAAGTCCTACCGCCCGGAGTTCCCCGACGGCGGCCAGGTGCGCGACTTCCTGGACGTGCGCGACGCCGTGGCGGTCGTGCTCTGGCTGCTCGACAACCCCGCGGTCAACGGCCTGTTCAACTGCGGCACCGGCGAGGCGCGCAGCTGGAACGACCTGGCGACCGCCGTCTTCGCGGCCCTGGGCCGCGAACCCCGCCTCGACTACATCGAGATGCCCGACCACCTGCGCGGCAAGTACCAGTACCACACCCAGGCCGACCTCGCGAAGCTGCGCCGCGCCGGCTACGACCGACCCTTCACCGGGCTGGAGGACGGGATCCGCGACTACGTCCGCGGGCACCTGTCGCAACCCGCGTCCTAAGCGAACGGCAGAGGCGAGGCCGCGGGGCCTCGCCTCTGCTAGGGACAATTTCGAAGTCGGAACCTACCTGAAGAGCGCCTTGATCTCGCCGAAGCTCAGGTCCTCGTTGCCGACCGTGCAGTCGGTCAAGCAGATCGCGTTGGCGATCGGCTCCAGCCTGAACGTGCCGAAGCTGAACGCCAGCATCCCCGTCGCGGCGTTGTAGCAGTCGCCCAGGTGGACGGTCGTGTCGTCGTACCAGTAGTCGTCCATCCAGAGGAACTGGCCGGGCGACTCGTAGGACTCGACCTGCCACTCGCCGTAGGAATTGGGGGCGGTGGTCACGACCATGCCGTCGGTCACCATGATGAAGCAGCTCTCGTAAGGCTCGGCGTTGGCGGCGAGATCGGCCACCGTGACCGGCAGCGGGTAGATGGCGCCCATGTGCTCGCCGAGCACCGTGACGTAGCCGGTGGGGTCGGTGAAGACGTTGATCTCCGTGAAGCTGTAGTACTCCTCGTAGAGGCCGGCGACGTTCACCAGCTGGCCCACCGCGACGCCGGGAGCGGCGCTGGTGAAGACCCAGACGCCGGCGTAGGGCGCGTTCGGATCCTCGGTCATGAAGAAGCCGTTGTAGCGGACGCCGGTGACCACGGCGCCGTTGACCACGACCTCGGCGCCGACGGTGTAGGCGCCCGTCTGCAGGTCGATGATCGTCCCGGCGAGCGCGGGCACGGCGACCAGCAGCAGCAGCACGGTAGCAAGCAGCTTCATCGCGACATCCTTTCGTTGAGGTGGGGGCTCCCGTGGGCGCTCGAGTCGACCCGGTGTGTGGGGAAGCCGTCCGCCCCGGATCCTAGCACGGATCGGGATGATTATGCAAACGACCTGTCGAAATGATGGGGCTTTTTACGGATGCACCGGATGGACACGGAAAGGGACCGCCGTGACCGGAGGTCCCCATTCCCAGCCCAGGAGTAGAGCGGACTAACGATACAGCGCTTTGAGCGAGCCGAAGCTCAGGTCCTCGTTGGCGACGGTGCAGTCGGTGTCCGCGGTCGTGAAGACCTTGAAGATCCACATGCCGCCGAACCACTGGTACATGCCGTAGGCGTTGTTGTAGCAGTCGCCCAGGTCGACCGTGGCGTAGTC
>JAURXS010000260.1 GCA_030654305.1 bacterium
CGGCGATGTCGCGCACGCCGCGCGGGTCGATGCCGGCGTCGCGCAGGCGGCGGGCGTGGAAGGGCGAGTGCGCCGCGGCGTGCCGCACCAGCTCGTTGAGCCGCTCCCGCCGACGCCGCTCCAGCGCCTCGGGCGGGTCGAACTGGTCGCGCGCGAGCCGGCGGTAGGTGCGCAGGCGCACGCTGCCCTCGTAGAGATCCCACACGGGCTCGGCGAGGCGGCCCACGACCCAGTCGGGGAGGCGCACGGTGGACCGTCCTTTCAGGTGCGCGGGGTCCAGATCACCTGGCGCTGCCCCGCCAGGAAACGCAGCAGCGCGTTGCCGGCGGCCGCGTTCAGCAGGCACAGGTAGTACGGGAAGGAGAGCGGCGCCGGCAGGCGCAGGCCGACGAGACCCAGGAGGGCCAGCAGGTAGAAGGCGCCCTGCAGCGCTAGCAGCACGTCCCAGACCCCGCCGCGGCCGGCCAGGGCGAGGTTGCTCAGCAGGGCGATGACCTGGAAGATCGGCGCCAGGTAGCGCAGCCACTTGTGGGAGAACAGCTGCCAGGAGAACAGGCCGTAGCGGACCGGGTCGAGCAGGCCGGCCATGTCCCGCAGCGCGTGCCAGGCGCGCAGGGCCACGCGGGTGCGCATGCGGAACTCGGCGCCCGTCTCGGACAGGCTCGCTTCGTAGACGCGGGCGCCGGGCGCGTAGACGACGCGCCGCCCGCGCGCGACCACGCTCAGCGGCAGCACGAAGTCGGGCTGCTGGTCGGCGCGCATGACGGTGTAGAGGTCCCTGCGCACGGCGTCGATGCCCCCGTCGACCCCGACCACCGAACCCAGCGACGTTTCCAGCCCGCGCAGCATGTTCTCGTAGCGCATGTAGGCCGAGCAGCCCTCCCCCGTCAGCGAGCCGTCGCGCGCCCGGTAGAGCATGCGCCCGGTCGCGTAGCCGACCGCGGGGTCCGCGAACGGCTCCATCAGCCGGCGCAGGGCGTCGGGGGCGTAGAGGGAGTTGGCGTCGGAGAAGACGATGATCTCCCCGGTGATGTGCGCCTGCGCCAGGTTCAGGGCGGAGGTCTTGCCGGCCCGCGGCTCCTGCCGCAGCAAGCGGACCCGCGGCTCGGCGGCCGCGATGGCCGCGACCTCCCCGTCGGTGCCGTCGGTGGAGCCGTCGGAGACGACGACGATCTCCAGCAGCTCCGGCGGGTAGTCCAGGGCGAGCTTGTTGCGCACGGTCTGGCCGATGCACGCCACCTCGTTGTGGGCGGCGATCAGGATGCTGACCCGCGGCGTGAGGGGGGCGGCCGCGACCCGACGACGCCGCACGCCCGCCAGCAGGGCGCAGAGCAGCGGGTAGCCCGCGTAGACGTACGCGAGCAGGGCGAGGCAGAGCACCAGGACGACGGACATGGGACGATCCTTGCCGGAACTTATTCCTACTTGTTGACCACAGCCCGAAGTGCCGCTTGATAATACTCCTCGTGCGCGGCGACGCAGGGCTCCCAGCCGTACTGCGCCTCGACCATGGCCCGGGCCTGCCGGGCCAGCACCGCGCGCGTGCCGCGTTCCTCGATCAGTCGGGACAGGGCGCTGGCCAGGGCGACGTCGTTGCCCGGCGGCACCAGCAGGCCCGTACGGCCGTCGTGCACCGCCTCGAGGTTGCCGCCGACCGAAGTCGCGACCACCGCGCAGCCGCTGAGCATGTACTCGAGCACCGCGTTGCTGAAGCCCTCGGAGTCCGAGCACATCACGCCGATCGCCAGCCGCTGCAGGTAG
>JAURXS010000261.1 GCA_030654305.1 bacterium
GGCGCGGCACCGCGTTGACGACGCCGCCGAACGCGCCGGCCCCGGCCAATACCGAGCCCTGGCCGGAGAGCACCTCGAGCCGCGCCAGGTCGGCCAGCGAGAGCGGGAGGTCCAGGGCGTGGTGGCCGGTCTGCGGGTCCCCCACGTCCATGCCGCCGAGCAGCACGCGCACCTGCTCGAAGGTGGAGCCGCGGATCGAGAGGTCCGCCTGGGTGCCGTAGAGCTGGCGCTGGCCCGCGGCCACCCCCGGCGCCGACGCCAGCAGTTCGGCCGGCCCGCGCACGGGCAGCAGCGCCGCCTGCTCGGCGTCCAGGACCGTGACCTCGCGCTCGCCGACGGGCAGCGCCGCCGGCACGCGCGTGCCCAGGACCAGGACGGGGTCGGTCAGCCAGATCGTGTCGCCGGCGACGATCATGAAACTGGCGCCGCCCGCTTCCGCGACGCCGTCGACGGAGGCGGTGGCGGTCGCGGCGGCCAGCAGGCCGACCGCGACGGCCGTCAGGTATCTTCTCAAGCGATGCACCTCGCTGCGGATATCGGTCAGTGGGCCGCGCCCCCGCGGTGCGGCTTCGCGTTCCAGACGCGCAAGGACAGGAAGAGGCCCAGCGCGGCCATCGGCACCATGGCCAGGGGCCATGCCAGCCAGTTGGCGGGATCGGTGGCCGGCCCCGCGATCTTGCCGGCCGCGTCGAGCTGCTCCTTGGGCAGCACCGCGGCGTACGTGAAGGACATCACGGCGGTCCCCAGGTAGACGAAGCCGTCGATGATGCCGACGGCCATGCCCGCGTTGCGGCTGCCGCCGAAGTCCATGCTCGCGGTGCCCGACAGCATGCCGTGCACGCCGATGACGGCCATCGACATCAGCACCACCAGCCAGCCCACGAACGGCGTCTGGTAGGTGAAGATCAGCACCACGGCGCCCAGCAGCAGCACGCCGTACAGGACCGCCGCGACCGGGCCGCGGCGCGACTGGAACGCGTGGTCGCTCACGGTGCCGGCCACCACGCCGCCCAGGATGCCCGCGCAGCAGAGCAGCATGCCCCAGTGCTCGGTGACGAATCCCGAGCCCAGGTGCAGGGCGACGTCGGTCTGCTTGGCGAAGGTGCGGTACCACTGCATGATGGCCTGGCGCAGGAAGCCGCTGCAGAATTCGATCAGGGCGATGGTCATGATGATGGGGTTGCTCAGCATCATCTTGAAGACCTTCGCCGGTCCCATGGGCGGCCCCGAATCGCCCGCGGTGGCGTCGGCGGTGTCGAAGTCCAGGTGCCCGGTCTCCGACGGCTTGTCGCGCACGACGAAGACGTCGATCACCCAGAAGATCGCCAGCAGCAGCGCCGGCATCATGAAGACCCAGACCAGCCCCATCCCCTTGAGGATCAGCTTGCCCACGTCGTAGGCGAAGTACAGGCCCAGCGAGATCAGGATGCCGAAGATCGCGCCGAACACGCCCCGCTCGCGCACGTGGAACCAGGAGGCGTTGACCTTGACGATGGCCACGGCGCCGAAGCTCTGGAAGTACATGTTCAGGGCGTACAGCACCGCGAAGACCGGCACGAAGTTCGCGGCCAGGAACGCCGACTGGGGCCCCTGGTTCAGCAGGGACCACGTCGCCAGCCCCATCAGCACGTTCATCGCCACGGCGCCGGCGGTGCCGGCGAGCATCGCCTTGCGGCCGCCGAAGCGGTCGGTCAGGGGGCCGTTGATGAGGAACGAGAAGCCGTAGACCACGGTGCCCACGCCGAAGATCACGCCGAAGTCGGTGTTGCCCATCAGCGACCCGCCCGTCCCGCCGGCGATCTCCTCGAAGGCGCCCTTGCTGACGGTCAGGTTGTAGCGGCCCATGTAGAGCAGCGCGTAGGTCAGGCCCAGCGGCAGCCAGTTCCAGACGCGGCGGGCGCGGAAGCCGGGGTCGTGGCCCAGGTCGATCTTCGGCAGGCGGGCGATGACGAACGCCACCACGGCCAGCAGGATGACGATCGCGATCAGCTCGGACATCCAGGGTGACATGGGACCTCCTCGGTTCCGCGGGATGACGACACGGTCGCCCGCTTCCGCCCATCGTAGCCAGCGCCCCGCCGGCGCGCCAAGGAAAACCTCGGCCGCGGCGGGCCTATGAACCCATCTAGAGGCCCATGATCAGGCCGATGGAGGCGCCGATCCAGTCGTCGTGATCGTCGGCGAGCAGGCGGTCGCCGCTGATCGCGTCCTGCAGCAGCACGGGGTCGGCGGCGCAGGTCTCGGCGTGCAGGGTCGCCGCGAGCCAGCGGCGGGAGTCCGCGCCCCCGAGCCGCCGGCGCAGGCCGACGTCGAGGCCGCCGCCCCAGTCGGACATCTCCCGCACCAGCGAGCCGCTGCGGTAGACCGTGCCGTAGCCCCAGAACAGCGTGCCGCCCCAGCGCAGGGAGCGCAGGTAGTAGCCGCCGCGCACGCCCAGCACGGCGTCGGTGCGCTCGCCGACCGGCAGCAGCGCCCGGGCGCCCAGCTCGATCCCGTAATGGGCCGCGCGGCCGTTGTTCGTCAGGTCCTCGAAGTCGTCCTGCAGGTCGCCGAGGCCCAGTTGGAGGCCGGCCGTGGCCAGGAAGTTCTCGCCCAGCGGCAGCCCGAGCGCGACCGAGACGCGCAGCATGTCGGTGAAGTAGTCGCCGAAAGCGGTGGTGGCGTGCTTCCAGCCCAGGTCGGTCAGCAGGAGCCAGCGGCCCGGCGGCCCGACGTCGGGAACCGGCAGGCCCGACCGCGGTACGGCGGGATGCGCGACGTCGGCCGGCAGCGGCACTTCCGGCCAGACCGCGTTGCCGCGGTTCACCTCCGGCGGGGCCCCGGACACGGGCTCGCCCGCGTCGAGGCTGCGGCGCCACCCGTCCCATTGCGATCGCGGCACGTTGCGTTCGCGGTGCGCGCCGGGCGGGTCGCCGGCGACCGTCAGCCGCGCCAGGAAGCCGCCGCGCGGCCCCGGCGCGAACACGGCGCTCACCAGGCCGGGCACGTCGGGGAACAGCCCCCAGCGGGCCGCCTCGCCGGCGTCGACCGTGTCGCCGACCGCCGGATGCAGCGGCACGACGCCCGCGGGGGCGTCGGCGGCGGCTGTGGCGGCCGAGGCCAGGCCCAGCAGGAGCAATAGGATCGTCACGTCACGCGTCATCGTCGCTCCCGGTCGTCGCGGGCCGCCCGGAGACGGCTTGCCGCCCCCGCTCCCATGTCCTACAGTAGCCGCGCCCACGACCGCGGACGAGCCGAGGGGAGCGCGCCGATGAACCAGCCCGACACCACCGTCGCGCCGCAGCCCGGCGCCAGGCCGGAATCCGGCGCGCTGCTGCCCATCCTGTGGCGCGTCATCGACCGCTGGCACCTCCACGAGCAGAAGCTGGGCTCGTGGCAGGACGCGCTGGACGTCCTCGCGCCGGAACACCGCGGCTGGGCCGGCATCGCCGAGCTGCTGCAGCTCGTGAACACCTACCAGTGGCACGAGGAGGACCGCAGCCGCGCCCACGGCGCCGGCGACGAGGTGCTCGCGGCCGTCAAGCGCTCCATCGACGCCTCCAACGCCCGCCGCGTGCGGACCATCGAGGCCCTCGACGTGGAGATCATGGGCGTGCTGGCGCGCGACGGCCTCCCCCGACCCGGGGCGCCCCTGAACTCCGAGTCCCCGGGCAGCATCATCGACCGCATCACCGTCCTCGGCCTCAAGCTTTACCACATCCGCGAGGAACTCTCCACCGCCGGCGGCACCGCGGACGAAGTCGCCCTGCACGCGCGCCTCGAGAGCATCAGCGAGCAGATGGACGACCTCGCCGGCTGCCTCGACCACCTCTTCCGGGAGATCGCGGCCGGCCGGCTCGGCATCAAGCTGTACCGTCAGGTGAAGGTCTACAAGGATCCCGCCAGCGGCCGCTACCGCTCGGGTCTGGACGAGGGCTGAACGTCCCGCCCGGATCAGTCGCGGTAGAGCGACTTGACCCCTCCCCAACTCGATGACGACGCCGGCGTGATGCCCGACGGCACCACCCGCAGCGTCCGTCCGTCCAGGATCTGCGACGGGCCGTCGCAGGCGGAGGCCGGGGCGAGCGCGGCCGCGCCCAGGAAGAAGGGGCCGGTCGGCTCGTAGACCCAGGTGAAGCTCAGGCGGGCCAGGGTGACCACGTTCCGCTGGACGCAGCCGTCGGAAGTGGTGTGCACGCCCAGGACGGGATCGCCCTGGTGGGCGAGCGGGGCGCCGGCGAGTTCCGACCCGATGAGGGACGCGGGCGAACCGCCGCAGCAGCTGCCCAGCACGGCCCAGTCCACGGTGTCGAGCCGCCACGACAGCGGCGCGCCCACGTCGGGGCCGGCCAGGATGACGTAGAGGTCGAAGTCCTCCCCGTAGGGAACGTCGATCTCCCCGACGTAGGTGTCGGGCGCCGCCGACAGGCACAGGACCGAGAATCCCGTCTGGGCGACGGCGGGAACGGCGACCGCGAGCGCCAGGGTCGTCAGGACGACCAGCGCGCGTTTCGATTTGATGGGCGACATGTCCCTCCTCGTGCGAATCTAGATGCAATTCATCCCATATGATACGGGGGCCCGCCCCTCCCGGCTACCCCGGCAAAACGGACCGTCGACTTATGTGCCGTTGGTCCCGGCATCGCGCCGGAAATAGAACACCGCCTGGTCAGCGGTGCCGTTGCGGTTGGCCTGCGCCGCCTCGCGGGCGAAGCCGGCGAGCTCGTCGCGGGTGAACGGCGAGCGGCGCGGGTCCGCCGCGTGGGAGCGGGGATCGCGCAGCGGGATGCCGCGGCGGTACTGCTCGCTGCCCCAGAACTGGAAGGCGGTCCCGTCGTCCTCGCTCCCCTCGAGCGCGAAGCCGGCGTCGCGGGCCAGCTGCTCCAGGCTGCGCCGCGTGTGCAGCACGAGGTGGCGCGGCGCGTCGAGCTGCACCCAGTCGACGCCGTAGCGGCGCCAGGCCAGCGAGTCGGCCAGCGGCACGCGCACGAGCAGCGCGCCGCCCGGCGCCACCACTCGCCGCAGCTGCGCGAAGGCAAGGCGCTGATCGGGCAGATGCTCCAGCACATGGTGCAGCATGACCAGGTCGTAGCGCTCGACCACAGCCTCGAGCCCACGGCGACGCACGACCCAACCGCCGCCGAGGTCC
>JAURXS010000262.1 GCA_030654305.1 bacterium
TCGTGCTTGGCGCCCTCGTCCACGTAGATCCGCAGCAGCTGTCCCTGCACCTCGGGCATCACGGCCCCTCCTTCAGTCGACCGGCGCGGGATCGCCGGGCAGCGGGAACCAGCGCAGGCGCTCGGCGTCGGGCGTCAGCGCGGGCGTCGCATCGGGCCGCGGCGGTTCGGCGGCCGCCGCAGCGAAGAGGCGCCGCGCCTCTTCCAGGTAATCGGCGTAGGCGCTCTCGGGCGCGGTGAGCCGGCGCGACGGGTACGACAGCCGGCCGCCGGCGTAGCTCAGGTCGTCCAGGCTCAGCCCCGCGAAGGGGCGGCGCTCGCGGTGCCGCCACAGGCCGGTCTCCAGCTGGAACTCGTAGTGCGGCAGCAGGCGCCAGCCCTGGTCCGCGATCAGCCGCACGGCCTCCAGCAGGTAGGTGAACACGGGCTCGCTGATGAAGTAGTTGAAGTTGACCCGCACCCAGCCCGGCTTGATCCCCTCGGACCCGTGCAGGATCGCCGCCTGGAACTGCAGGGAGCGCTCCCGGTCGATGCCCAGCAGCCGGTGGCCGTACGGCCCGGCGCACGAGCAGCCGCCGCGGGCCTGGATGCCGAACAGGTCGTTCAGCAGCGCGACCACGAAGTTGTGGTGCAGGTAGCGCTCGCCGTGGCGGACCATGAACGAGACGATCGACAGCCGCTCCGCCTGCAGGTTGCCCAGGATCTGCAGGCGCGGGTGGGCCGACCAGGCGGCGATGGCCCGCCGCACGAAGTCCGCCTCGCGCTCCTCGATGCTCCGCGCGCCCACGGCCTGCTTAAGGCCGAAGACCAGCCCCGCGCGGATGGCCTCGACGATCGCCGGCGTGCCGCCCTCCTCGCGCGCCGTGGGATCGACGAGGTAGTCGTGCCGGTCGGCGCCGACGTAGGCCACCGTACCGCCGCCGGGCACCGTCGGCACGCGGTTGGTCAGCAGGCCGCGCTTGACCACCAGCACGCCGGGGGTGCCCGGCCCGCCGATGAACTTGTGGGGCGAGAGGAAGATCGCGTCCTTGTGCGACGCGGGGCCGCGCCCAGGACCATACTCGGGGCCGGGGTTCATCTCGATGCGCACGTACGGCGCCGCGGCGGCGAAGTCCCAGAAGGCGAGCGCGCCGTGCTCGTGCAGCAGCCGCGACACCTCGGCGGTGTCCGAGACGATCCCGGTGACGTTGCTGGCGGCCGAGAAGCTGCCGATCAGCAGCTTCCTGCCGGCGCACGCCTGCAGCGCCGCCCGCAGCGCGTCCAGGTCGATGCGGCCGTTCTCGTCCTCGGGGATGGTCACCACCTCGGCGATGGACTCGCGCCAGGGCAGCTCGTTGCTGTGGTGCTCGTAGGGCCCGATGAAGACCACCGGCCGGTCCTGCGGCGGGAGGTGCGAGGAGAGGCCGTAGCGCGCGTCGAGGTCGGCGGGCAGGCGCAGGTTCAGGATCTCGACCAGCTTGTTGATGGCGCCGGTGGCGCCCGCGCCGCAGAAGATCACCGCGTCGCGCTCGTCGCCGCCGCAGGCCTCGAGGATCACGCGCCGCGCGTCCTCGCGGAAGCGCGAGGTCTGCTGGCCGGTCGCCGAGCTCTCGGTGTGGGTGTTGGCGTAGAGCGGCAGCACCTCGTCGGCGATGAAGTCCTCGATGAACTTCAGGGAGCGGCCCGACGCGGTGTAGTCCGCGTAGGTGATCCGGCGCAGGCCGTAGGGGCCCTCGACGGCGCGGTCGGCGCCGATGACGTTCTCGCGGATGGTGTCGATGAGGCGGGCGGTGCTGGGATCCAAGGGGGGAACCTCTTTCGGCGTGACGGCGGTGTCTGCGGATTGTAGGACCCGGCCGCGGCCTCGACAAGCGCCGAGCGGGTCAGGAGGATCCCGGCCCCGCCAACGATGCCAGCGCCGCCCCCGCCCAGGCCGCTCCCAGCCCCAGCACCACCGAAAGCGCGACGTTCAGCACCGCCCGCAGCTCGCCGCCTTCGCGCGCCAGGGCGAGGGTCTCGTTGGCGAAGGTGCTGAAGGTGGTGAAGGCGCCCAGGAAACCGATCAGCAGCGCGGCGCGCGTGGTCGGGCCCACGGGCCAGCGGTCCAGCAGCAGCGCGGCCAACAGGCCGGCGAAGAAGCAGCCCAGCGTGTTGACCACCAGCGTGCCGCCGGGGAACGAGGGCGGGAACCAGCGCTGCGCAAAGCCCGACAGGCCGTAGCGGGCGACGGCGCCCAGGGCGCCGGCCGCAGCGATGGCCAGCAGGCGCGTCACGGCGCGACCCCGGCGGTGGTCGGTGGCGGCGGCGGCGGCGATGACGGCATCTTGGGCACGCGGATGCGCAGGCAGACGAAGAAGCCCGCCACGGCGATCGCGCCGGCCAGCAGGAACACCCACTGGAAGCCATAGCGCTCCCAGATCCAGCCCGAGAGGATCGGCAGGCTCATGGCCACCACATGGTCGATGGTGATGCCCAGGGCGATGGTCGGGGTGATGTCGGCGGGATCCTCGGCGATCTTCTTGAGGTAGGTGGTGCGCGCCACGCGCAGGGCGAACAGCACGCT
>JAURXS010000263.1 GCA_030654305.1 bacterium
GCGACGGGGTTGTGGGCGAAGGCGAGGCGGCGGCCGTCCGGCGACCAGGCAGGGCCCGACTCGTCGCCCGCGTCGTCGGTCACGCGCAGCAGGACCGGGCCGTCGGCGGTCGGCGTGCCGGCGCTCGCCAGGACCGGCTCCTGCCCGCCGCCGGGTTCGAGGTCGAGCAGGTAGAGGTCCGTGCGTCCGGCCACGGTGCCCACCAGGGCGATGCGGCGGCCGTCGGGCGACCAGGCCGGCGACGAGGCGCCGTCCAGGCCCAGGCGCACGTCGCGCGTGACGTCGCCGGTCGCGACCTCGACGGTGTGCAGGGTCTCGGTGTTGCCGCTGCGCGCCACGAAGGCCACCTCGCGCCCATCGGGCGAGAAGGCCGGCCGGCTGCGGTAGGGGTGCAGCGACTCGAAGCGGCTGGCGCGCTGGCCGCGCGCCAGCTTGCGCAGGACCTCGCCGTCGATCGCGGACATCAGGTACAGGCTCATCAGGCCGTCGCGGTCGGAGAAGAAGGCGAGCTGGGTCCCGTCGGGCGACAGCGCAGGGCGGAAGTTGGCGCCGTCCCCGTCCTCGCGGTGGTCGGTCAGGCGCCGGGCGATGTCCTC
Source organism: bacterium (assembly GCA_030654305.1). NCBI lineage: Bacteria > bacterium. Next base: position 597 of record JAURXS010000263.1, read on the forward strand.
GGGTTCCTCGAAGCTGCCGTAGGAGGGCCAGGTGAGGCCGCGCACGTAGCGGGCGTAGAGGCGGTCGAGCGCCTCGGCGTCGAGCCCCAGCGAGGCGTCCAGCACCCGGTCCATGCCGCGGGAGCGGTTCAGCAGGCGGCACATCTCGGGGATCTTCTGCTCGCCGTAGCGCTCGGAGATCAGGCGCAGCGCGGCCTGGCCCTCCTTGTAGACCAGGAACCCGCCGACCTGGTCCAGGGGCCAGAGGTAGCCGCTGGTCGCCGCGTCGCGCAGGTACATCTCGGCGCCGGGGTCCCAGCCCGAGCTGTACCACTCCGCGAGCCCCTCGGCGAACCACAGCGGGATGCGGAAGAACGGCGACCGCGACGCCGTGCCGCGCGAGCTGCCGAAGACCATGTCGAACATGAAGACGTGCACCAGCTCGTGGCGCAGCACGTGCACGAAATCGGCGTGGGACTCCTCGTAGGGCAGGACCATCCGGTTGCGGACGGGCTCGGTGAAGCCCCCGGTGCCCTCGCCGAGCAGGTCGTCGGCGACGTTGGTCTGCGCGAACTCCGTGTGCGAGGAGTAGAGGATGAAGGGGATCCGGCGCTCCGGCTCGTGGCCCAGGCGGGCGGCGTACTCGGCGTAGGTGCGCTCGGCCACGATGGCGGCGCGCACGGCCAGCTCCTCGGCGTCGGCGGCGTGGGTGATCTCGAAGTGGGGCGTGACCAGGACGCGCCGCGCGACGTCCGCGGTCTGGACCTTGTTGCGGCCGAAGTAGTAGGCGTCCGCCGGCGCCGCCGCCAGCAGGAGCGCGGCGGCCAGGGCCGTGGCGAGTATGCGGTGAGCCGCCATCGTCCGCTTTCCTCTCAGTACTCGAACCGGTACTTCAGGTCCAGGTTGTAGGTCGTGTCCCCGAGGATCTCGTTGGCCCGGCGGCTGACCTCCGACTGCAGCAGCAGGTGGTCGTTGATCTGGTACTCGACGAGGATCTCGCGGTCCTGGTCGGTGACGGCCTGGGCGAACTTCACGTAGAGGTCGCGCCCGATGTACTTCCCGACGCCGATGAGCGTCTGCGTCGTGCCGTCCTCGCGGACGCGGCCGCTCTCAATGTCGAAGGTGTCCACCAGGTCCAGCTCCGCCGCCACCTCGCGCTCCAGGAGGTTGAACCCGGCGGCCATCGTGCCCTGGCGGACGGCCGACGTGGCCGCGATGTCCGAGGCGTTCGGCGTCATGCCCAGCAGCATGCGCTCGATGTTGCTGCGCGCGTAGCCGCTCTCGGAGCGGAAGGCGACCTGCGGGGCCAGCGCCGAGCCCGTCACGTCCACGTAGATCTTCTCCAGGCGGCGCGAGCCGCCGTCGCTGGCCGGCAGCCGCACCGAAGTCTCGGCGGTGAGGCCCACCTGGGGAATCACGCCGTGCTCCTGCGAGAAGTCCAGGCCGCCGTAGCTGACCTTGAAATCGTTGTTGAACACCGGCAGGCGCCCCTGGTCGATGTTCAGGTGGCCGCTCAGGTTCATGCCGCCCATGTCGCGCAGCAGGCGCACCTCGCCGCTCAGGAACAGCTCCATCGTGCGGTTGATGACCCGGCAGCTGCGCGGCGGCGCCCGCAGGCGCAGGTCCGCCAGCCAGTCCGGGGCCACCGTGGCCACGCGCGGGTCGCTCACGCTCGGCTGTTCCGAGAAGTCGCCGGAGAAGCGCGCCTCGATGATCTCCAGATCGCCGGCGAAGCTCGGCACGA
>JAURXS010000264.1 GCA_030654305.1 bacterium
GCCGGTGGTGGTGGAAAACCGCGCCGGTGCCGGTGGCGCCATCGCGGTGCAGGCCATGATCGCGGCGCCGGCCGATGGCAGCACCATCATGATGACGGCGAGCAACATCCTGACCGAAATCCCGCACGTGATGAAGACGGCCTTTGACCCGCTCAAGGACGTGAAGCCGGTGACCGCGATCGCCCGCGCCAGCATGGTGATGATCGGCGCGCCCAACGTGCCGGCCAAGGCCGTCAAGGGCGTGGTCGCCTGGGTGAAGGCCAACCCGGGCAAAGTGAGCTTCGCGTCGTACAGCACCGGCACCAGCTCGCACTACGCCGGCATGATCCTGAACCAGAAGGCCGGGCTGGACATGCAGCACGTGCCCTTCGCCGGCTCGCCACCCGCGCTGGCCCAGGTGATGGGCAGCCAGATCCCGCTGATGTTCGACGGCCTGGCCACCGCGCGCAACATGATCACGGCGGGCAAGGTGCAGGCTTTCGGCGTGGCGTCAAAGAAGCGTTCGCAGCACCTGCCCAACGTGCCGACGCTGGCCGAACAGGGCTACCCCGAGCTCGACTTCAGCAACTGGGTCGGCATCATCGTGGCGGCCGGTGTGCCCACCGCCCTGGTGGAGAAGATCAACGCCGCGGTGGACAAGGCCGCGGCCTCGCCCAAGGTGCGCGACCGCCTGCTCGGCGCGGGCTTCGACCTCGGTGGTGACGAGACCGCCGAACAGATGGCGAAATCGCTGCGCGCGGACTTCGAGCGCAATGCCAGCATCGTCAAGACCTTCGACATCAAGCTCAACCAGTAACGCCCTGAGCCGGGCGCCGGCGGCGCCGCCTCCGCGCACACGCGGCGCCCCACCCACCCCCCAACGTATTCCTTGTCAGCGGGCCAGTGCCCGCGGGCCAGGCCTTCGTGCGCGACATCGGCCCACCCGGCTCGCGCTGACCCGCTGCATTTCCGTCTCCACCCACCCCCGAGGAACCAGAAGATGAACACCCCGAAGCACCCCGCCCTGCCCGCCCAGAACCGTCGCTACAGCGCAGGCTCGGCCCTGATGTCGCACCACAAAACCTGGCTCGCAGCAGCCCTGTTGATGGGCAGCGCCCCCTGGGCCCTGGCGCAGGAGTCCAACGTGACCCTGTTCGGCACCGTGGCCGCATCGGCCCTGAACCTCAGCCACCAGGCCAACGGCACGGGCACCCGTCTGGTGAGTGGTCCGTGGACGGCGCCCTCTTACGGCCTGCGCGGCAACGAGGCGCTGGGTGGCGGGCTGACGGCGAGCTTCCGCCTGGAGTCTTCGCTGGACCTGCCCACGGGCGGCGCCGGCCGCACCGTGCTGGGCAGCGCCAAACACTTTGACAAGGCCGCCTGGGTGGGCCTGGGCAACCAGCAGGTCAACCTGACCGCCGGGCGCCAGCTGCACGCGGGCATCGACCGCATCGCCGAGACGCTGGACGTGTTCCA
>JAURXS010000265.1 GCA_030654305.1 bacterium
TCCTGACCGAGCCGCAGCTGCGCGGTTTCGAGCGCGAGAACACGCTGCGGGCCCTGGTCGCCGCCGGCTGGCGCATCACCGGCGAGGGCGGCGCCGCGGAGCTGCTGGACCTGGCGCCCTCGACGCTGGCCTCGCGGATCAAGGCCTTCGGCCTGAAGCGCGAAGAATCCTGACGTCCCCTACGGATACAACTCCGGTACGAACGTCTGGTCGCTCAGCGGCGGCCTCACGTACTCCGCCCCCGTCTGCCGCGGCGGCAGCGTGATCGGCTCGGGAGTCAGGTCCTCGTAGGGGATCAGTCCCAGCAGGTGGCTGATGCAGTTCAGCCGCGCGCGCTTCTTGTCGTCCCCGTCGACCACGTACCACGGCGCCTGCTTGATGTCGGTGTGCGCGAACATCTCGTCCTTGGCGCGCGAGTACTCCACCCACCGCGACCGCGACTCCACGTCCATGGGACTGAGCTTCCAGCGTTTGGTCGGGTCGGAGAGGCGGTCCTTGAAGCGCCGCTCCTGCTCGTCGTCGCTGACGGAGAACCAGTACTTGACCAGCAGGATCCCGGAGCGCACCAGCATGCGCTCGAACTCGGGGCAGCTGCGCAGGAACTCCTGGTGCTCCTCGTCGGTGCAGAAATTCATGACCCGCTCGACGCCGGCGCGGTTGTACCAGCTGCGGTCGAACAGCACCATCTCGCCGGCCCCCGGCAGGTGGGCGATGTAACGCTGGAAGTACCACTGGGTCTTCTCGCGTTCGGTCGGCACGCTCAGGGCGACGACGCGGGCGATGCGGGGGTTCAGCGGTTCGGTGATCCGCTTGATGACGCCGCCCTTGCCGGCCGCGTCGCGCCCCTCGAAGATCACCACGACCTTCAGGCCGGCGTGCCGGATCCAGGCCTGGAGCTTGACCAGCTCGACCTCGAGCCGGGCCATCTCCCTGTCGTACAGGTCGCCGGGCAGCTTGCTGCGGTGGCGGCTCGTCTCGGGTTCGACGTGCCGGGCCGTCCGGTCGCCGTCGGGCGCCTTGTCCTTCGACTTGGGGGTCATGGGCCTCTCCTCGCTGCCCGCGCGGTCAGAGCGCGGGGAAACCGAGCCACTTCCAGTACGTCGTCATCGTCCAGAACCACAGCACGACGAAGCTCAGCACGAAGACGGCCGCGCCGTGGCGCAGGAAATCGCGCTGCGAGACGGGGTGCCCGCCGGTGACCGGGTCCCGGCACATCGCGTAGACCATGGCGTTGCTCGGCGTGCCGATGATCAGCATGTGGGCGAACGAGGACGCGAACGCGGTCGCCAGGCCCACCGCCCAGGGGTGCTGCGCCGCCGCGCGGGCCATGGGCACCGTGATCGGGCCGACGGCCGCCACGGTGGCGCCGTCGCTCATGAAGTTCGTGGTCACGCCCGCCAACAGCGCCGCGATCAGGGGCAGGCCCGTGCCCTGCAACCAGGTTTCGGGCATGAGCCGCACCGCGCTCTCGGCCAGGTAGAGGGCGCCGCCGGTGGCGGCGAGCCCCTTGCCGATGGCGCTGGCGCCGGCGTAGAGGAAGACGACTTCCCAGGGGATCCTGATCACGTCGCGCCACTTCAGGACCTGCAGCAGGTTCAGGGCCACCAGGCCGAGCAGGATCGGGCCGCCCATGCCCATGCGCGACCCCGCCGCGATCCACAGCAGGATCACCCCGCCGAACACGAGGCCGGTCAGCCGCTCGTCGCGGTTGGCGGGGCCCATGGTGACGGCCGTGCGCCGGATGGCGGAGGCGGCGTCCAGCCGGACCCCGAACACGGTCTTGCGGAAGGCGACCGCGAGGTACGCGCCCAGCAGCAGGGTCGCGACCGGGACGAACGGCAGGCCGTAGCGCAGCCACTCGACGAAGGACGGCGCCCGGCCGTACTCCTCGAGGATGCCGATCATCACGGCGTTGCGGGCTCCCGCCGCCGGCGAGCCCGGCCCCCCCAGGTTCGAGGCGAAGCACAGCCCCAGCGCCAGCAGCGTCAGCAGCTGCCGGTCCTGCCCGACCCCGCGCTCGCGCACCGAGGCGGCGTGGACGACCAGCAGCAGCGGCATCATCACCGCCACCAGCACCGACTCCGAGATGAACGAGCAGGCCAGGGCGAACACCGGCAGGAAGAGGAACAGGAACAGCGGCAGGCTGCGCACCGGCGCCAGCAGCACCATCCCGAGGCGGCGGTCCAGCCCCGTGCGCGTGATCACCCGCGACATGGCCAGCACGCCGAAGATGAAGATCACCGAATCCTTGGCGAAGGCCTGGGCGACCTGGTCGGGCCTCATGATGCCGAACGCGTACAGCGCGGCCGCCACGAAGATCGCCGTGATCCCGATCGGCACCGCGCCGGTGGCCCAGTACATCGCGCCCGCCAGCAGCAGCGCCACCATCAGCATGGCCTTGCGGGCGACGGCGGCGGTGGTCGCCGCGCTCCCCCCGGCATCCCCGTCCCGCTCCGCGTTCGTCCCGTGCTGGCTGGCGTAATGCGACGCGATCGTCTCCCCGTCGTCCATCTCCCGGTACTCGGCGTAGCCGGCGATCGGGTCGGCGACGACCGTGCCGGCGGGCGTGACGGTCTTGGGGGTGCCGAGCAGGGCGATCAGGGCGGGCGGCGGCGGCAACACGTAGGCGGCCCCGAGCAGGAGCATCCCCAGGATGACGACGGCGGGTCGGTGGTTGTGCCCCCCCCACAGGCGGGCCCGGGCCGAGGCCAGGGTGGGCAGGGCCATGTCGTGGCGCGCCATGGTGCGCAGCTTCTCGTGGCGGGCCTCTCCCAGCACCTCGAGGATGAGCGCGAAATCGGCCGATTTCTCGAGGTAGCGGTAGGCGCCCCGGCTGCCCATGTCCATGGCCGAGGCGACGGACCCCGAGCCCGTCAGCACGAGCACGGGGATCTCCGGCCGGAACTTCTTGATCTCGCCGAGGATCTCGCTGCCGTCCAGCCCGGGGGGCGCGAGTTCGACCACGACGATGTCGAGACCGCGGTCCGAGCGGACCAGCCGGACGGCTTCCTGCCCGTCGCCGGTCTCGACCACCTCGTAGGAGGCGGCCCGCAGGCGGGCGCCGAGCGCGGCGCGGTAGACCGCGTCGTCGTCGACCAGCAGCACCCTGACCCGCGCCGACATGACCACTCCCCTCCGTTCGGATCGATCGGGCCATGATACGGACCCCGCCCCGCTGCGGGAACTGTTTTCCGGCACCCCGGCAAACGAAGGCGCCGGCTCTGCGGGAGAGCCGGCGCCCGTCGCCACCCGGGGAGGGATGTTCCTATCGGTAATAAGCCTTCACGCCGCTCCAGGTCTGCTCGTCGGCGGGCACGCCCACCGGATAGATCGGCGCCAGCAGCAGTCCCTCGCCGCCGCACATGGCGGAGAACTCGGCCGGGATGTTGCAGGGCTCGCTGTGGTTCTCGTCGTCGTCGACGACGTTGGCCAGCGGGTTGCTGCTGCCCTCGTCGCTCAGGAACCACGAGTGGCAGCAGGGAGCGCAGTAGTGCACGAACCCGAACGCGGCGGCCTGTCCCTCGGGCAGCGCGTCGCCCTCAGTCCAGAAGGTGAGCACGCAGCGGTCGGCCATCGCCACGGTGTCGAACATCCAGCCCGCCGGCATGACGCGGTTGTAGTAGTGGGCGGCGTCGCACTCGCTGAGCGCCGTGTAGACGTGGAACGAGCGCACGGCCTCGCCGGGCGCCGGCGTCACGGCATAGGAATAGGTGAAGTTGCTGAACGAGCTGGTCGCCGTGGCCCCCAGGGCGGTCGAGGCGGCGGCCAGCAGGACCAGGGCGGACAGCAGGGACTTCGAGGTGCAAGTGCGCATGGTGCCTCCAGGATGTGGCCCCCCGTATGCGGGAATGGGGAGTCGTTCGTCGCCGCCGCGCCCCGGACGTCCGGAGACCGCAGCTCCGGCCGGCGGAAACGTCTGTGGGGGCGATTCCGTCCGGGGGTCAAATCCTACGATATTGGAGCCTTCATCTCATAATTATTAGATATTGTCGGGTCATTAGAAATTCTTATAACGCCGCTACTCCCGGAATGGAGGCGGGGCCGGATCCCTCCGGCCCCGCCCTCGCGTCCGTCGCGGCCCGGCGCTACCTGGGGACGGCCAGCACCTGGTACTGGTCGCCGCGCCGGATCTTCAGCAGGACGGGCCGGTCGGCGTCCTTCTTCACCAGGCGGCGGTAGTCGTCCAGGGTGGCGACGGTCTCGCGCGCCACCTCGACGATCACGTCGCCCTGGCGCAGCCCGCGGTGGCTGGCGTTGCTGGTCTGGGCCACCTCGGCGACCACGACGCCCTCGGTCCCCTCGGCCAGCCGCAGCCTCTGGCGCAGGGCGTCGTTCAGCTCGCGGACGGTGACGCCCTCGATGCCGTCGGCTCCCTCGCCCTCGTCCTTCGGCTCCGCGGCGACGGTCGGGTCCTCGGGCAGTTCGCCCAGGGTGACCGTCACCTGGCGCTCGCGGCCGTCGCGCAGGATCTGCAGCTTCGCGTCGTGCCCCACGCCGCTCAGGCTGATGGTGTTGCGCAGGTCGCTGATCGAGTTCACGGCCTGGCCGTCGACCAGCAGGATGATGTCGTTCTCCTGCAGGCCCGCCTTCGCGGCGGGCGTGCCCTCGTTGACGGTGGAGACGAGCACGCCGCGCGGCGACTTCATGCCCAGCGCCTCGGCCATCGTCTGGTCCACCTCGGCGGTGATCACGCCCAGCCAGGCGCGCTGGACCTTGCCGTGCTTGACGAGCATGTCCTTGATCGTGACGGCCATGTTGCTGGGGATGGCGAAGCCCACGCCCTGCGAACCGCCGCTGCGGCTGAGGATCGCGGTGTTGATGCCCACCAGGGCGCCGTTCATGTCGACCAGGGCGCCGCCGCTGTTGCCGGGGTTGATCGAGGCGTCGGTCTGGATGAAGTCCTCGTAGTCGATCAGGCCGATGCTGCGGCCCACCGCGCTGACGATGCCCAGGGTGACCGTCTGCCCCACGCCGAAGGGGTTGCCCACGGCCATGACCTGGTCGCCGATCCGCAGGGCGTCGGAGTCGCCGATCCGCAGGAACGGCAGCGCCTCGTCGGTCTCCACCTTGATCAGGGCGACGTCGGTGCGCTCGTCCTGGCCGATGATCTTCGCCTCCAGCTCCTTGCTGTCGTCGAAGAGCACGCGGATCTTGCTCGCCCGCTCGATGACGTGGTTGCTGGTCAGGATGTAGCCGTCCCCGCTGATGATCACGCCGGAGCCGAGGGAGCGCTCGATCTGCTCCTGCTGGCCCGGGGCTTCGGGGTCGCCGAAGAACCGCCGGAACATCGGGTCGTTCATCATCGGGTGCCAGTCCGGCATCTCCACGACCTTGTCGGTGGAGATGTTCACCACGCCGGGCATGACCAGGGCCGCCAGGTCGGCGTAGGACCGGGGCGCGTCGGCGGCGGCGGGCGCGGTGGCCGCGCGGGCGGAATCGGGCAGGACCAGGTCGGCGGCGGCGTCGCGGTCGACGGCCGAGACGGCGAAGGCCGCCAGCGCGCCGGCCGCCAGCAGCAGCAGCGCCGCGGCGGGACGCGGGAATTTGTCCGTGGGGAGCCGTTTCATGACATTGCCTTTCCGGAAGCGGATTCAGGGGTTGCCGGCATCGATGCCGGGCGCTTTTACGCCGCGACGGGCCGCCGGTTCCCGGGTTCCCGCGCCGGTGGCCGGCCGCCGGCGCGAGGCTCCAGGATAGGCAAAAGGGCCCGGTACGGCGACCGGGCCCGGATCGGATCGTTGGCGGGGGGGGCGGCTAGCCGTCGTCGCCGATCGCCTCGACGGGGCACTCCTCCAGGGCTTCCCGGCAGAGTTCCTCCTCCTCGGGCGACTCGGGCTGCTTGTAGACGAAGCTGTAGCCTTCGTCCTCGTTGCGTTCGAAGTTGTCGGGGGCGGTCTGCCGGCAGAGATCGCAGTCGATGCAGTTGCTGTCGACGTACCAGGTACCCTCGATGTTGCTCCCGACCTTGTCGGTAGGATCGGCCATGTCAGTTCCTCCGGCTCGATGACTTCGCAGACCGCCGGAGCGCGGGCCCCGGTCCTTCTACACGGGAAAGATCACTGCTTTAATAAAGCACAAACGGCGGGTGTCAACGGGAAAAAACTCCGGCACCCGCCCCGTCAGTGGACGTAGCCCAGCGATTCGAGCTGCCGCCGCGTCGCCTCGTCCAGCTTTCCGGCCGGGACCGTGCCGGGCGCGGCGCCCGCCAGGGCGTCCAGAAGGATGCGCAGGCGCTTCACGTCGTCGGGCCGCGCGGGGGCCAGGTCCCGCGCCTGCGCCGGGTCGGCCGCCATGTCGTGCAGCGCGTACGAGCCGTCCGACGCCCAGGACAGGCGCAGGTCGCCGGCGCGCACGGTCCGGCGCGCGGGCCGCAGCCGCGCGGCGTCCAGCTGCGGGTTGATCTCCTCGAGCATGCTCACCAGCCCCGTGCTCGGCCCCTCGTACTCGCCGACCAGCGGCCGGTCGTCCGCGGCGGCGGCGCCGAGCAGGGAGCGGCTGCCCGGCGGCGCCGTCTCGGCGGGCAAACCGGCGAGTTCCAGGATCGTGGCGAACAGGTCGGTCAGCATCACGGGCTCGTCGCGCACGGCGCCGCCGGGGCCGATCCCGGGGCCCGCGATCGCCAGCGGCACGGCCAGCAGGGTCTCGTGAACCGAGAACTGGTGCTCGAAGAGCCGGTGATCACCGAGATTCTCGCCGTGGTCCGAGGTCACCACGACGACCGTCTCCCCCTCGAGCCCGGCGTCCCGCAGGGCGGCCAGGATCAGGCCGAACAGCCGGTCGGCGGCCACCACGTCGCCGGCGTAGCAGGCCCGCACGAGCGACCAGTCCACGGAGGCGTCGTCGCGCAGGCCCGCGTTGTACTCGTGGCCCCAGCCGATGGGGACGCCCCCGCCCGCCTCCCGGCCCGGCGCGGCCACGGCGAGGTCGGCAGGCAGCGGCGCGTACGGCAGGTGCGCCTCCAGGATGTTCACGAAGGCCAGGAAGGGCCGGCCGGGCTTGCGGCCGAGCAGCCACTTGCGGAAGCTGGCCACCGAGGCCGCTCCACCCTGGTCGTGCGCCGACTCCCCCACCATCATGCGCGTCAGCCCGCCGATGGAGGCCTCCTGGCGCAGCTGGAAGCCCCTCAGCAGCCAGGAGGAGCGGTCGGCCAGCCACGGGTTGCTGTAGAAGGCCGCCGTCTCGTAGCCGGCGTCGCCGAGCCGCCCCGCCAGGGTGGGCAGGTCCGCCTTCAGGCGCGGCCGCAGGCCGTTGCAGCCGTGGCCCGACGGCAGCAGGCCCGTGAACAGGGAGGCGTGCGACGGCACCGTCCAGGGCGCGGCGGACCAGGCGTTGCTCCAGGCGACGCCGCGGCGGGCCAACGCGGCCACGTTCGGCGTCAGGACGGCGCCGGTCAGCTCCGGCGGGGTGGCGGCGGTCGGCCAGCCGGCGGCGTCGCGGCGCACGGTGTCCAGCACGACGATCAGGACGTTCGGCTGCTTCGCGTTCCCCTGGCACCCGGTCAGCAGCGTCGCCCCGGCGATGAGCAGGCAGGCGATCGGGACGAACCGGCGTCGCGCGACTCGATCGGACATGTGGCTCCTTCGGCGGCGGGTCCGCGCGCCGTCTAGAACTTGTGCTTGAACGGCAGGAAGGTCATGAAGTCCGCGTGGTGGACGACGTACGCCTCCACCGACCGCTTGACCAGGTCCCCCTCGCCCGCATGCGCCGCGATGATGTGGCAGACCCGGTCCGGCACGCCGCACTTCCTCGCCAGGGCCACGCCGGTGAACGGGTGCCGCAGGTACTTGCCGCAGTCGCTGGTGCCCGTCGTCCCGTCGGCGTTCTTGGTGTACTCGAGCAGCTTGCCCACGTCGGCGAGGATGGCGCCGGCGATGACCGTGTCGAGATCGCAGTGCAGGTCGTCGCCGAAGAATTCATTCATTTTCAACGCCGCGTCGCGGGCCACGTGGACCACGCACCGCTTGTGCGCCATGAAGCTGACCTTCAGCCCCGGGACCAGCAGGGTGAAGGGGATCCGCTCGAGATCGGCGGCCTCCAGCGGGCTCTCCTGAAGGGCCGCTTCCCAGGTCCGGGCGGTCTGCTCGCGCAGTTCGGCGTCGCGGATCCATTCCAGTTCCGGCCACAGCGCAAGCACTTGCGGATTCATCGTAGATTCTCCTTTGCACCGGGCGTCACATTCCCGAAATTCATGACGATGTCGAACCTCCACGCCGCGGCTCCGGTTTCTCCCGGTTCCCGCGGCCGTCGCCGGTTCGCATTGTGAGCGATAATAAGGCGTGCAGGCAACCCTTTCGCAATGCGCGCGGAAGTTGCGGGATCCCGTCACCAACCGCCCGCGACCCGACATCCCGCGACCTGTTTCCCGGACGGCGCGCAGGACAAAGGCCCCCAGGGCAATGGGAGTGCGCTTTCGCCGTCGATCTTTCGTGGCCGGCCCCGCCGGCCGAACTGGCACCGACCTTGCAATCGACCCCTTGGAATCGCAACCCAGACCGCCCCGAGGGCGGCGCACCGGGCCCCCGGGCCCATCGATCAAGAGGCGGAGATCAAGATGAAGCAAGGACAACGCGTACTCCTCCTGGCCGTGCTGATCGCTTCGGGTCTCCTCGTCGCCGGCACGGCCCTCGCCCAGGAAAGCGTGACCTACACCTGGACCGCCCCGACCACCGGTTCCACCGTGCACCACTACGTGGTGCAGCATTCGGCCAACGGCGCCGCCTGGGCCACGGTCAGCGACAACCTGCAGGCGACGACGTACATCCTGACGGCCGCCTACGACGTGGAGCACAGCGTCCGCGTGGCGGGCGTCGACGCCCTCGGACGGCAAGGGCCCTGGTCCGTCTCCTCCGAGCCGTACACGCCGACCCTCGGCGCGCCCGGCCAGCCCGGCCAGCCCATCGCGGTCTTCTAGAGACCACCCCGGCCGGCAGGAACAGCGAAGGCGCCGCCCTCGGGCGGCGCCTTCCGCATGTCATCCCGCGGCGATCCGGCTACTGGGAGCGCTGGATGGGCACCCCGAACGACCGCGGCAGCGCGACACCCACCCGTATCGAGATCGTGTCCCAGTTGTACCCGGTGTCCTGCGGCGACCAGAACCGGTTCGTGGTGAACCGGTTCACCTCGTACTGGGCCGAGATCTCCAGCAGGTCCAGGCGCAGGCCAACGCCGGCGGCCACGGCGACGGCGTTGCAGCTCTCGGCGAAGAACTGGCCCTCGTCGTCCTGTTCGCGCAGGCGGTCGCGGACCACGGCGAGGCCGCCGGTCAGGAACAGGTGCGGCGCGCCGGGACGCGACGGCAGGGCGTAGCGCGCATCGACGCCGTAGCGGTACATCGAGGTGGACGTCTCGATCTCGCCGAGCGTCGCGTCGGTCCCGGTGCGGGACCGCGGCTTCACGTAGTGGAAGCAGGGGGAGACGGTCCAGTCCGGCGCGACCTGCAGGCGCAGGCGGAAACCGACCTGGTAGCCGAGACCGGCGCCGAAACCCAGCGGCTCCTCGTAGTCGTCGCCGAGATCGCCGAGGGGCGCCACCGCTCCCGCCTCGAGCAGCACTTCGGGGCCGAGGCCGCCCGCGACGGCCGCCGGGGCCGACGACGCCAGCAGCGCGAGCAGGAGCAGTCCCCAACGGTTCCGGAGCTTCACGGCGTCCGCCTTCCTGTCGACCCGACGCGGGTCAGACCCCGCCGCCGTCGCGGCCGTCCTCGATCACGTGCACCGGCAGCGTCGCGCCCTCGAGGCGCAGCGTGCGGTGCGGGAACGGGATCTCGATGCCCTCGCGGTCGAAGGCCGCCTTGATCTGCATCTGGATCGAGTTGCGCAGCTCCAGGTAGTTGTCGCGCGCCGCCCACACCGAGTACTGGAACTGCTGGGTGGAGTCGCCGAAACCCTGCACGAGGAACAGCGGCTGCGGGTCGTCGAGGCAGAGCGGGTTGGCCGCGGCCACGGCGTCCAGCACCTCGCGCACGCGGGCGAGGTCCTCGCGGTACGCCACGCCCAGGCGCAGATCGATGCGGCGGATCGGGAAGTGCGTCAGGTTGGTGACCCGCGACTTGATGATCGTCTCGTTGGGCATCCGCACGTAGAGGTTGTCGAAGGTCCTCAGCTTGGTCGACAGCATGTCGATGGTCAGCACCTCGCCGGTCACGTCGTCGACGGTGATCACGTCGCCCACCACGAAGGGGCGCTCCATGACCAGGAACAGGCCGCTGATGAGGTTCGACGCGGAGGTCTGCGAGGCGAAGCCCAGCGCGACGGTCAGCACGCCGGCGGCGCCGAGCAGGACGCCCAGCTCGATGCCCAGGCTGTTGAGCGCCCCGAGGATCACGAGCGAGACGAGCACGTAGTTGATGGCGCGGCGCAGCAGCATCGCGCCCTGGGGGCTCGTGCGGCGGCCGATGATGTTCTCGGCCGCGACGCTCAGCAGGCGCGCCAGGCTCAGCCCGACCACCAGCACCACGACGGTGCGCAGCACGGCCGTCAGGCTCACGGCCGTGAACAGCTTCTCCAGTCCCAGGCTCCATTCCGCCGGCACGGTCACCACCCCCCGCCGAAAACGCCGCCGAAGACCCGGCTGAGGCCGCCGCGGGCCAGCGCCGCGCGGGGCCCGCCGACGATGCGCGGCGATGCGGCCTGGGGCGGCGCGCCGCGGTCGAGACGGATCGCCGCGTCCTCGCCGTCCTCGCGCCGCTCGATCGTGACCGCCTCGGTCCACAGGCGCCCCTGCCCGTCGGCGAACAGGGACATGTTCGGCGACGGCAGTTCGAGCTTCTCGAGGGCGAGCTGCGTCGACGCCCGGTTCTGGATGTGCACGACCGAGATCGCGCGGTGCGGGCGGATCACCAGGTTGGCCAGCTCCATGCGCGCGCCGATCTTCTCCGCATAGCAGAGATCGCCGGCGCGGGTGTTGGCGCCGAACCAGGTGTCGTGGGGCCGCACGATGGGGAACTCGAGCAGGCTGACCTCGGGCGGGCCCACCAGGAACCTGGCCCAGACCGGCTGGCCCACGTACAGGGTGAGCTCCTCACCCGGGGTCAGGGCGAACGGCGTGCGGGCGTCCACCACCAAGGGGCGGTCGGCCAGAACCGGATGGATCCGCAGGGTCCCGGGCGACTCGCGGAAACCGAACCGGCGCAGCTCGGCGGCGGGGTCGGGAGCTTCCGCCGTCTCGAGCGCGCGCGGCGACGCATCGCCGACCGGGCCGTCGGGACCTTCCTGCGAGGTGACGAGCGTCGCGATCTGCCACTCGCAGGGCGCGCGGCGCACCCAGGTGCGGCGCGTGGCGATCGACCACACGAGCCCGCCGCCCACCGGCACGTCGTACGTCCCCCACCAGCCGCGGCGGCCGTCCATCTCCCCGCTCACGTCATTCCTTTCGACTCAGTCGGCGTACTTCACGCTGCAGCCGTACGGCTTGGTCTCGGTCACGGCCGGCTTGCCGCCGGCGAGCAGGGCCGCCAGCGCCGCGGCGACGTGGTTGGTCTCGCCGAGATCCTGCGGGCTCGTGTTGTCGTCGATGGCGCCGGCGTAGGCGACCAGGCCGTCGCGGCCGATCACGAACATCGTCGGCGTGTTGCGGGCCTCGTACGCCTTGCCGGCCGCGCCGGTCGGGTCGAGCAGCACCGGGAAGGTCATGCCGTACTCCTCGACCGCCTTCACGTTGCGCTCGGTGCCGTAGCCGGACTTGCCGGGCGCGGACGAGTTGACCGCCAACCACACGACACCCTTGTCCTTCACCGCGGCGAAGGTCGTGTCCATGGTGCGGTGCAGCTTGTGATGCTTGACGATGAACGGGCAGTCGGGGTTGAACCACTCCAGGACGACGATCTGGCCGCCGGCCAGGTACTTCTGCAGGGAGTGGTGGTTGCCCGCGGTGTCGACGAGGTCGAAGTCCGGGGCCTGCGAGCCCGGGGCCAGCGCGGCCAGGGCGGGGACGGCCAGCAGCAGCGCCAGGGCGCCGCTCAGGGTCAGGGTCGTGGCTCGACGCATCAGGGACCTTCCTTCGGTGAGACGGCGACCGGGGCCGCCGCGATGTTCATTTCGTAGCTGCGGGCGGCACCGTCGCCGCTCCGGACGTACAGGATACCGCGGACCGGCCCGACATGCCCATCCCTCTCGCGCAGGCGCAGCCGCAGGGCCCCGCCGTCGACGGCGGCGTCGGCCAGGGGCGCGACCAAGGGTCCGCAGGAATCCAGCGGGTAGAACTCCAGGCGTCCGGCGCCGGGAACCGCCACCGACAGTTCGGCTCCCGACAGGGCGACCGTCGCGAGTCCCTCCGGCAGCGGCTGCGGCAGTCCCTGGAAGACCCTGGTGATCGCGTCCGCGTCGGGCGTCGGACCGGCGTGGCGCTCCACGGGCAGCGACAGGACCAGCTCCGCGCTCCCCGGCGCGCAGTTCTCCGAGCAGGCGAGCCAGTCCAGGCGCGCGCGGATCTCGGCGCGGCCGCCCAGCGGCGCGTCGGCCGCCACCCGCACGGTCTGCAGCAGCACCACCTCGCCGACGTAGACGTGGTCCAGGATGTCGCCGGGGGACACGTGGCGCGAGGGCGCGGGCCAGCGCAGCGGGCCGGCCTCCCAGCCGGCGGGCAGGGTCAGCGCGACGCTCGGCGGCACGCCCGTGTCGCTGACGCCGTGCCAGTACAGGTGCCAGCCCTCGTCGATCCGGAAGCGCCAGCCCAGGGTCAGGATGCGGCCGGGAACGGCGGCCTTCTCGGCCGTCAGCAGCTCCACCGCGACGGCGCCGTCGCGGGCGCGCGGGCCGGGCCCGGCCTCGCGGGCGCAACCGCAGGCCAGCAGGACGAGTAAAAGAGGGACGATCGGCTGGCGAAGGCGTGGCATCGGACCTCCCGACAGGTGGGCGTCCGGGCGCGGGCTACCCGGCGCGGATCAGCAGCGGCATCTGGGGCGAGAGCGTGAGGCCGAGCCGGCGGGCGTCCTCGGGATCCATCTGCAGCACGATGTGGAGGGTCCGCGGCTTGCCGGTCAGCCTGCCGTAGCCCCGGCCGACGCCCTCGGCCAGGGAGGCCCAGGCCTTCTTCCACCGTCCCGAGAACCCCTTGGCTTCCGCTTCGCCGCGCACCAGGATGTCCAGCCCGGGATCGAAGTGCAGGACGTAGACCGTGGGCACGCCGGCCAGCGCGCGGTTGCGCTCGTCCAGCAGGTCGTCGGGCGACTTCTTCGCCGAAGCGCCGGTGTCGGGCACGGCGGGCGCCGCCGGCCCGGTGGTCCGCGTGTCGACGACCGGCTTGTCGGGCGGGCGGATCACGGGGCGCTCGAACTCCGGCAGACCCGAGTGGAGCTTGAAGACCGTGGCGGGCCAGGTCTCGGGATGCCCGGCCGGCAGGCCGACCCGCATCTCGGCGGGGAAGCGCCGCACCACGACGCTCTGGATCGTGAGCTGCACCTCGCCGGCCGCGGGGTCGATCACGAGGTAGAGCTGCTTGCTCTGCGCCAGCTCGATCTCAGCGAGCAGCGCCTCGCGGCGGATCGCGGGGTCGGCCGCGCCGACGATCGCCGGCAACAGCAGCAGCGCGAGCGGGAGTGCGGAGCGGGTGTGCATGCTTGCTCTCATCAGTACAGGAACACCAGCGTGCCGACGGGTGCGTTGCGGTAGGCGAACTCCAGGTCGGCGTCGCCCAGCCGGATGCAGCCGTGGGTCACGTTGCGGCCCAGGTAGCGCTGGTAGAGCGTGCCGTGGATCATGTACCCGTCGCCGAGGTAGAGGGCGTAGTCGCCCAGCGAAGCCTTGTCGATGCGGTCGGACCAGTTGCGCGGGAGGTCCTCCCCCTCCTCGATGAACGCCCAGTCCGGCATCGTCCACACCGGGTCCTTGCGCTTCTCGAGCACCTTGCGCACGCCGCGCGGCGAGTCGAAGACCCAGCGCTTGCCCGACTTGGGGTCCTCCAGGACCACGCCGGTGCCGGCGGAGCAGAGGGCGTCGCGCAGCACTTCGCGCCCGCGCATCACCCGCAGCTTGTTCTCGACCGTGTCGACGGTGATGTAGACGCCCTTGGGCGCGATGCCCGCCAGCTTCTTCTGGAGCTGGTCGAGCTCGCGCTCGGTGACCGCCTTGGCGGGCTTCTCCCGCGGCGACGCCGCGGCGAGCGCGCCGACGGGCAGGTCCCGGTAGCTCCCGAAGACGACGAGCGCGACCGCGGCCAGGATCGCCAGCAGCAGCGGCGTCGCGAGCGCGGCCATGACGCGCAGGGGCGGGCGCCGGCGAGGGCGGGGGCGACGTTCGGGTCGCGCGGGCGTCGCGTCGCGCGCGGCTGACGTGCCCGCGGCGGCGCCGGTCGCGGCAGCCTTGACGTCGCGCGGCACGGCCATGGCCGAGCCCTTGGTGGGCTTCGCCGCCGGCTTGCGCCTGTCGCCGAAGAGAGCGCTCATCGCGCCGTCACCCCGCGTGCTTGGGTTCAGTCGCCCGGCAGCCGGGCCGCGCCGACGATGGTCACGGGCGTGCCGACCCCGGCCATCCGGAACAGGGATTCCATGTCGTTGTCGCGCAGCGCGATGCAGCCGTCGGTCCAGTCGATGTCCCGGCCGCCGTTGCCGTGGATCTCGATCAGGCTGCCCGGGCCGCGCCCGTTGGGCACCTGCCCGTTGCGCTTCGCCGAAGTGTAGCGCGCCTGGTCCTCGGCGTTGGGGTAGTTGATCAGCAGGGCCCGGTAGTAGCGGCTGCCCGCGTTCTTCTTCGTCACATGATAGCGGCCCTCGGGCGTGGCGCCGTCCCCGGAGTGGACCTTGTCCACCAGACCCTTGCGCCCGAAGTCGGCGGGGTACTCGGACGTCTTGCGGCCGTTCTTCACCACGACGCAGCGGCGGTTGAGCTTGTCGACGATGATCGCCATCCCGCCGCCGCGCGTGCCGGCGACGGTCTCGTCGACGAGCCGCTTCCACAGGGCCCTCAGCTTGGGGTCGTGCAGGCGGGCGAAGTGCGAACCGACGAGTTCCTCGGCGCGGCCGACGGCGGACTCCGCCGTGGTGAGCGCCCCGGGCAGCGAATCGAGCTTCTCGAGACGCTGCAGCTCGCGCACCTGGTCGAGCGCCATCTCCGCGTTGCGGTAGGAGCGCTGCAGTTTCCGTTCGCCCGGCACCGAGGCCACGTTGCCGCGCATCGCGGCCAGGCGCGAGGCCAGCTCGCGGTAGCGCAGGCGGCTCTCCTCCAGGCCGGTGATGTGCCGCTCGCGCGCGACCTGTTCGGCGGTGCGCGCCGCGTCCAGCAGGCTCTGCACCTCCGCCTCCAGCTCGCGGTTGCGGCTGTAGCGCACGAGCTTGGCGCGCTCCTGGGCGAAGTGCCGTTCCATCAGCCAGCTGATCTTGTCGGCCTGGGCCAGCTCGTTGACGGCCAGCTGGGGTGCGGCGTGGGCCGCGCGCAGGGCGGTGCGGGCGGTGGCGACCTGGACCGTGGGGAGCGGGGGAGGCCAGATCATGTGGTAGGCGGTCACCAGGACGGCGGCGAGCACGACCAAGCCCAGGATCCTGAAGAACCAGCGCAACACGGGACGACGTCGCTTCTTGGCCATCATGATGTCGAGAGGTCCTGGTTGGGGGAGAAGGTTCCGTCCCGCCCCCGCCGGCAGGGTAAAACGCCGCCGGTGGCGAACCACCGGCGGCGTCCGTGTGCAGGCTGTTAGCGCTTCGCCTTGTCCATGGCGTTCTGGATGTCGGCCTGGATCTCGGCAGCCTTCTGGGTCACAACGTCGGCCTTCGCCTTGGCGTTGATGTAGTCCTCAGCGGCGACGCCGGCAACGGCCTCGTCCAGGGCACCCTGCAGGACGACCAGCTCCTGCTGCATGGCCTCGAGCTCCGCCTTGGTGTTCTTGCCGCGGGGGGCCTTGGCCAGGAACTCGTTCGTGGCGGCCAGGGCGGCGGTCGCAGCCTCGACGGCGGCGTTGGCAGCGACGCGAGCGCGCTCCTTGCCGGCGACGGCGGCCTGGTTGGCCTGCTCGAACTGCTGGGTGGCGAGGGTCAGCATCTCGGTCGCCTTCTTGTACGAGCGCATGAGGGCGAACTTGCCGTTCTGGGTCTCGATCTCGGCGTCGGCCTGGGCCTTGGTCTCCATGGCCTGGTTCAGGGCGTCACGCGCGTAGGTCTCCGCGCCGGCAGCCTTGGCACCGTCCATGGCCGTCTGCATGGCCGTGACCGTCTCCACGGGCAGCTTCGAGCAGCCGGCGAGACCCAGCATGAGGCCCAGCACCAGGACCGCAACGACGTGAAGCTTCGAAATACGCATGTTCATTCCTCCAGAAAGTCCCGAGCATCTGGTCCGCGGGTTCGTCCCGGGCTCATCCCGGGCGAGCGAGGACCGCTTTGCCCGCCGCCACTGGCGGCGTCTCGACGGTGGCTCGGGCCCACCGTCGTGCAATTCCTTACGGTAGTCGGGAACGCCGGCCGCGTGCTTGGGTACAAGAAGAGGATGGACTCGCTCCGGCCCACCCGGCCGCCTGTCCGCCGGCCGTTTCGGGGCCGACGGTCGCGTTGTCTCGCCGATGTCGCGGCGGCTCTTCTCGTACGGTGCCGAGCCCGGGTCAACCGGCAGATGCCGGAAGCACACGGACGCGGAACACCATCCGGCGTCACGTACTCCGTTCGCGCGCACTATCTCTGCAACGCGCGGACCCCTCCGTCAAGCCCGATTTTCGACCAATCGACGACGTGTACCTGTAGGTACGGGATATTCATGCCCGGGGGGCGAGCACGAACCCGCCGGGACCCAGGTCCAGCACCGCCGTCCCACCAGGCAGCACGATGCCGGCGAGGATGGCGTCGGCCAGGCGGTCCTGGACCTCGCGCTGGATGACGCGCTTGACGGGTCGGGCGCCGAATCGCGGGTCGAAACCCAGCTCGGACAGCCGATCGACGGCGGCGTCGGTCCAGCTCAGGCCGATGTCCTGCTCCTGCAGGGCGCGGGCGACCTTCGCCAGCTCCAGCACGACGATGCGCCGCAGCAGCGCGCGGTCCAGCGCGCCGAAACGAACCACCGCGTCGATGCGATTCAGGAACTCCGGCCGGAAGTGCCGGCCGAGCTCCTGCAGGAGTTCCTGCTCCTGCTCGCGCCGCACCTGGTCGTCCGCGCCCTCGCGCGGGGCGAAGCGCTCGTCCTGCGCCAGGTTGCTGGTCATCACGACCAGCGTGTTGCGGAAGTCGACGACGCGCCCCTTGCCGTCGGTCAGGCGACCGTCGTCCAGCAGCTGCAGCAGCACGTTCATGACCTCGGGGTGGGCCTTCTCCACTTCGTCGAACAGGATGACGGTGTAGGGGTGGCGCCGCACGGCCTCGGTCAGCTGCCCGCCGGACTCGAAGCCCACGTAGCCCGGCGGCGCGCCGATCATGCGCGCGACGCTGTGGCGCTCCATGTACTCGCTCATGTCCAGGCGGACCATGTGGCTCTCGTCGCCGAAGAGCTCGGCGGCCAGCGCCTTGACCAGCTCGGTCTTGCCCACGCCGGTGGGTCCGAGGAACAGGAACGAGCCCAGCGGCCGGTGCCGGTCGTTCAGGCCGGCGCGCGAGCGCCGCACCGTGCGCGCCACCTGCGCGACGGCGTCGTCCTGGCCGACCACGCGCGCGCCCAGGCGCGACTCGAGATCGCGCAGGCGCGCGAAGTCGTCCTCCACCAGGCGCTGCGCCGGGATGCCGGTCCACTTCGCCACCAGGGCCGCGATGTCCTGCTCGTCGACCTCTTCCTTGAGCATGGGCTCGGAACCCTGGACCGCGACGAGCTCGGCGCGGGCGCGGACGAGCTCGGCGGCCAGCTCGCTGGCGCTGCCGTACTTCAGCTGCGAGGCGCGGGCCAGGTCGCCGCGGCGCTGGGCCTCCTCGATCTCCGCGCCGAGCTGTTCCTGCCGCGCCTGGAGCGTGCGGATGGCGTCGATCGCGGCCTTCTCCTGCTCCCATCGCGCGCGCAGGCGGCCGAGATCGTCGCGCAGCTCGGCGATCTGGCGGTCGATCGCCTCGCGCCTGCCGACGGCGGCGCGGTCGACCTCCTTCCCCAGCGCCAGCTTCTCCATCTCCAGCTGCTGCAGCCGGCGCTGCAGGTCGTCGACCTCCGCGGGCACCGAATCGATCTCCATGCGCAGCTGCGACGCGGCCTCGTCCATGAGGTCGATCGCCTTGTCCGGCAGCATGCGGTCGCTCAGGTAGCGGCTCGAGAGCTTCACCGCCGCCACCAGCGCCGAGTCGGCGATGCGGACGCCGTGGTGCACCTCGTAGCGCTCCTTCAGGCCGCGCAGGATCGCGACGGCCTGTTCCTGGGTCGGCTCCTCGACCATCACCGGCTGGAAGCGCCGCTCGAGCGCGGGGTCCTTCTCGATGTGCTTGCGGTACTCGTCGACCGTGGTCGCGCCGACGCAGTGCAGCTCGCCGCGTGCGAGCGCGGGCTTCAGGATGTTGCTCGCGTCCATGGCGCCCTCGGCCGCGCCGGCGCCCACGAGCGTGTGCAGCTCGTCGATGAACAGCAGCACCTCGCCCTCGCGGTCCGTCACCTCCTTGATGACCTTCTTCAGGCGCTCCTCGAAATCGCCGCGGTACTTGGCGCCGGCCAGCAGCGCGCCCATGTCCAGGGCGTACAGGGTCTTGTCGCGCAGGCCGAGCGGCACGTCCCCCTCGACGAGTCGCCGGGCGAGCCCCTCGACCACGGCGGTCTTGCCCACGCCGGGGCTGCCGATCAGCACGGGGTTGTTCTTGGTGCGGCGCGAGAGGATCTGCACGACGCGGCGGATCTCCTCGTCGCGGCCGATGACGGGATCGATCTTGCCGGCGCGCGCGGCCGCGCACAGATCGCGGGCGTAGCGGCCGAGCGCGGACTCGCCGCCGTCCGCGACGCCGGATTCGTCCTCGTTGCGGTACGCCCCGTCGGCGCCCATGGACTCCAGCGCGCGGGCGAGCTTCTCCGGCGTGACGTCGAAGGTCTTCAGCAAGCTGCCGGCGCGGCCGCGATCCGCCGCCAGCGCCAGCAGCAGCTCCCGCGTGCCGACCAGCGCCGCGTCCTTGCCTGCAAGCGCCTGCGCCTCGAGCAGCAGCTGCTGGAAGGCCCGGCCCGGTTGCGGCACGTCCTTGACCTGGACGACCGGCAGGCTGGCCAACTCGCGCTCGACGGTGGTCAGCACGAGTCGGGGCGCGGTCTCCAGGTTCTGCAACGCGCGGCTCGCCAGCCCGGTCTCATTCAGCAACGCCCACAGCAGGTGCAGCGGTTCGAGCTCGGCGTGCCCGGATTCGTAGGCCTTGTAGCCGGCGCCCTGCAGGGCCTCGCCGGCGTTCACGGTCCAGTTCTTCATGTTTGTCCTCCCGGACGGATGGATGCAGGGAGGGACATAGCATCCCAGAGGCCAGATGGTCCGTTCGGATGGCCTCGGGAGCGCCAGCCCTGCAAGCTATTCCAATATAGTTATTTACTAAATTGTCGCCTGTGGTCCGCTTCGATGGAGATCGGTCATCGACCAGAACTGACATGACACCCTGTCCCACCTGTCGCTCGACATGACAATCATCGGCATCATCAGGATCGCTCCCCGTGCTCATGGCACAACTCACTCATGACCCCGCCCGCAGGGTTCGGGTATACTCGGCTGCGCTCGTCCGTGGATCCGCCCTCAGCTCGAGAGGCCCCGATGCCGCGCAACATGATGCCCGCCTTGATCCTGGCCTTGACGTGCACCACCGCCGCCGCCCAGGCGTCCGGCGATCCGCTCGCCGAGACCCTCGAACGGCTCGCCCGGCAGCACCGCGGCGCCACCGTCTCGACCCTGGCGACGACGCCCGCCGGACGGCCCGTCCCGCTGTTGACGATCCCGCCTTCGGTGGACCCGGGCGTCGACACCCCGGCGGCCGTGCTCGTGGTGGCCGACCCCCTCGGCACGACGCCGCTGGCGACCGCCGCCGCGCTGGCGCTGGCCGCGAGCCTGCTCGAAGACGAACCGTCCGGCCGCGCCGCCACCGTGACCTGGCTGATCGTGCCGCAGCTGGATCCCGACGGCGCCGCCCGCCTGCAGGGGAAACCCGTCGCCTGCGACGGCCGCAACGGGACGGCAGTGGACGACGACGACGACGGCGTCGCGGACGAGGACGGCCCCGACGACCTGGACGGCGACGGCGTCATCGCGTCGATGCTGCTGGCCGACCCCGAAGGGGAATGGCTGGCGGGCGAGGGGGCGACGGGCGCGCCGCGACGGGCCGACACCGCCCGCGGGGAGCGCGGTCTCTACCGGCTGCTCGACGAGGGCCGCGACGACGACGGCGACCTGGCCTGGAACGAGGATCCGCCCGGCGGCGTGATCCCCGGCCGCAACTTCCCGCACGGTTTCCAGCACTGGCAGCCGGCCCACGGCCCCTGGGCGGCGAGCTGTCCGGAGACCAGCGCCCTGCTGGCCTTCGCCTTCGCCCACCCCGAGATCGCGATGGTGCTGGTGCTGGGCGAGACCAACACGCTGCTGCAGGTCCCCCTGGCCGCGGACACGCCCGACGCCCTGCTGCGCAAGCACACCCTGCCGCGGGGGCTGGCGCGCGAGACGGGCCTGGACCCCCTCGCCCAGTTCACCGTCGCGGAACTGGTCCCGCTGCTGCGCGAGGGGCTGCGCCTCCCGGAGCTCGAGATCGACGACGTGCTGGGCATGCTGGATCTCGGCCCGGCCACGGCGCCCGACGCCCGCGATCTCCCCTGGTGGCGGGCGGCCGCCGCCGCCTACGTGCGCGGCCTGGCGGCGGCAGGGCTGGGAGCGCCGCGCGTCGCGCCCCCCGCGCCCGGTCCCGGCTCGCTGGAGGATTGGGCCTACTACCAGTTCGGCGTGCCGGCCTTCGCCCTGGATTTCTGGACGCCGCCGCTGCCGCCCCCCGCGCTGCCGGATTCGGCCCTGGCCATCCCCGCGCGGGTCGATACCGCGACGGCGCCCGGCCCGCGACCCGACCCCGCGCTCGAGGCCTTGTCGCGGTTCGCCGCCATGCATCCCGCGTCGGGTTCCTGGCGACCCTGGCGGGAGACGGCGCTGCCGGGCGGCCGGCGCGCCCTGGTGGGCGGGCCGGCGCCCGCCGCGCTGCGGACGCCCCCGGCGGCGATGGCCGACTCCCTGTTGGACCGCCAGATCCCCCTGGTGCGGGACCTGGCCGGCTGGCTGCCGCGGCTCGCCGCGGTGACGCTCGAAGCCGAGAGCCGCGGCGGCGAGGTCTGGGAAGTGACCGCCCGCGTCCACAACGACGGCCCGCTGCCCTACCCCACGGTGCAGGGGCGCCGCTCGCGTCGGCCCGAACCGGTGGTCGTGACGCTGGAGGGCGCCGAGGTGCTCGAGGGGCCCGCCCGCCGGGTCGCCGACCAGGTGCCCGCGATGGGCTCCACCGCGGTGCGCTGGCTGGTGCGCGCGCCGCGCGGCCGCACGCTCGCGGTGCGGGCCGCCGCGACGGGCTTCGGCGCCGCGACCGCGACCCTGCAGCCCGCTCAAGGAGGCTCCCGATGAAACGAGCGCTCTGCGCCTGCCTGCTCGGGCTGCTGGCCGCCGCGCCCGCGACGGCCTTCGAGGTCGACCTCGAGCACATGATCTGGGACCGCTACTACGACCACGACGAGGTCGTCGCCGTGCTCGAGGCGATGTGCGCGGCGCACCCGGAGCTGACGCGGCTCGAGTCGCTCGGCACGAGCGAGGAGGGCCGGGAGATCTGGTGCCTGACCGTCACCAACCGTCGCACCGGCGCCGACACGCAGAAGCCGGGCGTCTACGCCGACGGCGCCATCCACGGCAACGAGATCCAGGCCACCGAGGTGTGCCTCTACCTCGCCTGGCAGCTGCTGGACAAGTACGGTGAGTGGGACCGCATCACCGAGCTGGTCGACACGCGCGCCTTCTACATCGTGCCGATGGTCAACGTCGACAGCCGCGCCCGCTTCTTCACCGACCCGGGCGGCTTCGACATCGGGCGCTCGGCCCGCGTCCCGCACGACGACGACCGCGACGGCCTGCTGGACGAGGACGACGTCGACGACCTCGACGGCGACGGCCGCATCCTGCAGATGCGCGTGCGCGACCCCTACGGCACCCACAAGACCGACCCCGAGGACCCGCGCGTGACGGTGGCCATCGAGCCGGGCGAGCAGGCCGAGTGGCGACTGCTCGGGCGCGAGGGCCTGGACAACGACGGCGACGGCCGCGTGAACGAGGACACGCCCGGCTACCTCGACCTCAACCGCAACTGGGGCTTCCTGTGGCAGCCCGGTTACGTGCAGGAAGGCTCGGGCGACTACCCGTTCAGCGCCCGGGGCTCGCGCGCGGTGGCGGACTTCCTGTGGGCGCACCCCAACGTCTGCTTCGGCTTCAACTTCCACAACTACGGCGGGATGTTCCTGCGCGGCCCCGGCTCGGCGCTCTCCCCGTCGCCGCCGCCGGGCGACCTGGCGGTCTACGACTTCCTGGGCGAGGAGGGCGAGCGCATCGTGCCGGGCTACCGCTACCTCGTCTCGGGCACCGACCTCTACACCACGCACGGCGACTTCGACGAGTGGCTGTACCAGTGCCTGGGCGTCTACGCGTTCGTCACCGAGCTGTCGATGGGTTCGGACACGGCCTACCGCGGCCACGGCGACGAACCGAACGGCGAGGACGGCGAGCTGTGGAGCCGCCGCCCCACGCTCGTCGAGCGCCAGAAGTTCAACGACGCGCTGATGGCCGGCGAGATGTTCTCCGACTGGAAGCCCTTCCACCACCCGACGTACGGCGACATCGAGATCGGGGGCTGGCGCACGTTCACCACGCGGCTGCCGCCGGAGTTCCTGCTGCCCCAGACGCTCCACCGCAACGCCATGTACGTGATCTGGACCGCGACGCAGGCACCGCGGCTGAGCCTCGAGATCATCGGGACCCAGGACCTCGGCGGCGGCCTGACGCGCGTCCGGGCCCGCGCCGTCAACGCCGGCGCCATGCCGACCCTCTCGGAACGCGCCCGCGGCAAGTCCATCCTGCCGCTGGACGCCTTCACCCTGGAGGGCGCCGGCCTCACGGTGCACGGCGGCGGCGTGCTGCTGGACCGCGATTTCGGGACGGTCGACCCCGTGCGTCACCACCCGGCCCGCGTCCCGACCTGGGTCGACGGCTTCTCGACCAGGGAGGTGCAGTGGATCGTCTCGGGGAGCGGCAAGGCGCGGATCACCTACGCGGGCGCTAAATGCGGCACCCGATCCGCCGATATCAACTTGCCGTGAGTCCGGATCCTGGGGATTGGCAGGGGGGACGTTCCCGTGCTACTCTCGGCACTGGATTCACGACGGACCGCAGGCTTTCGCGTTGGCCCGGACCATGAACGTTCCCGGAATCGAAGGAGGGACCACCCCATGAAGAGATTCAAGATGGACGCACGACTGTTCTGGCTCGCGCCCGCCGCGCTGGCCCTGATGATCGCCGCCGGCTGCGGCGACGACCCGGTCACGCCGAACGAGGAACCGACCTTCACCGAGGAGGACGCCGCGACCCAGAGCGCGTTCATCACCATCGGCATGGTCGAGGTGCTGGACGACCTGGCGGCGACCAAGGCCTCGCCGGAGATCGAGACCGTGAGCGGCAGCAGCTACATCACCGGTTCCTACTGGCGCGACAGCGATCCCGACCACGTCTACACCGACGCCGACCACCGCCTCACCATCGACTTCGACGGCCCCGGGTCCAACGGCATCCTGCCGGCGACGCTGCTGTTCGACGTCACCGCGGCCGGCGCCCCCCGGCTGGCCAACGGCACGGGCTCGCTGCTCGCGGGCGCCCTGACCGTCGGCTTCGTCGTCGACGACATCGTCGTCGAGGCCGACAACTACCCGTCCGGCGGCCAGCTGGTCGTCTCGACGGGCGGCTACACGGCCACCGTCGAGTTCTTCGCCAACCACACCGCGACCGTCACCGTCGGCGCGCTGGAGTGGAACGTGGACCTCGACGACGGGGACATCACGCCGGCCGGCTGATCGCGGCATCCAGACCCGAGACGGAAAAGAGGCGGGACCCCGGGGTCCCGCCTCTTTCATGCCGATGACGGCAATGGTCCGCTGCGGCCTAGAAACCGAAGAGCAGACCGGCGCTGTAGGTCGTCACGTCGCCGAAGCCCGCCTCCGCGTTCAGCTTCAGCCCCAGATTCAGCGTCGCGCCCAGCGTCAGGCGGCTGTCCTGGATGCCGTCCACCGAGAAGTTGACCTCGTCGTCGACCGGGGATCCGTCGACGTCGTGGGTGTAGGTGTAGGCGACGTCCATCGACGACGACTCCTTGGAGAGGGCGCCGTAGACCGTGGCCAGGGCGAAGCTCCGGCTGGCGGCGAGGTACATGCTCTGGGCGTCGGTGGCGACGT
>JAURXS010000266.1 GCA_030654305.1 bacterium
GCTGGCCGACGTCGCGGATCATGACCTCGCACAGGGACGAGTCGAGGGCGGCCTGGTCCCAGCACAGCACGCGCAGCGAAGGCACGGTGGCCCACACCGCGCCGCGGTCCCCCGTCGAGGCGCTCACCAGCACGTGGTCGAATTCTTCGAGCAGGATCGCCACCAGGGCGCTCACCTCGTCGCCCGAGGCGCGGCTGGGGTGGTACGAGCCCACGCCAAGCAGCAGGCCGCCGGGCGCACCCCAGGGCAGGACGGCGGCCGCGGCGGCGGGCGAAGCTCCGTAGCGCACCACGTCGATCCAACCCTCGACGTCGGCGCGGCCGGCCCAGCGGGTGAGGTCGGGCGACAGGTCATCGCCGTCGACCACCGCGACGCGGCGGCCGCGGCGGCTCAGGGCGCGGGCGGTCATCAGCGCCGCGGCGGCGCGGGGCGCCGTCGCGTCGGGCGGGCCCAGGATCACGCAGACCCTGGGCGCGCCGGGCGCCTCGAGGTGGTCGGCAACGAAGCCGGCGAGCGCTTCGCCCGCGCTGAGCCGCTGCGCTTCCTCCCAGAACATGGGGCCGCTGTCCAGCCGCAACTCCTCGACCGCGAAGCCGGTCGGGTACAGCGGCAGCCCCAGGGGACCGTGGCGGACGGCCGAATCGCTCACGTGGCCTCCCGTCGGTTCCCGCTCAGGTGTTCCCAGGCCGCGCGCACGGCCGCGGCGACCAGCGGCAGGTCGTCGTCGCTCAGCGCCCGCAGGTCGACGGCCAGGCCCTCCTGCCCGATGCGGGCCAGCACCGCGGGATCCCCGGTGCGCAGCCGCCGATGGCAGCTTTCGATCTCCTCGCGGGGGGCGCGCCACTGCACCAGGCGCGTCGGCAGCGCGGCGTCGGCGGAGCAGCCGCCACCCACCTGGGCGAGGCCCGCGACGACCTCCGCGCGCCAGCCGGCCGGGGCGCCGCCGTCGAGCCGGGCGAGCAGGTCGCCCGCCATCCGCTCCAGTTCGGACTCCGTGCGCGTCAGGAAGGCCAGCGTGGGCACCGACCGCAGGTGCGCGCCTTCGAGGTAGAGGGTCAACGTGCCGTCGAGGGCCGCGAGCGTCGTCTTGTCGACGCGCAGGGCCCGGCGCAGCGGGTGGTCGCGCAGGCGGCCGACGAGGTCGGCCCGTCCCAGCACCAGGCCGGCCTGGACGCCGCCGAGCAGCTTGTCGCCGCTGCAGGTCACCAGATCGGGACCGTCGGCGAGATCCTGCTCCAGCGTGCGGTGGCCGGCCAGGCCCGCCCCGGCGACGTCGGCGAGTTGGCCGCTGCCGGCGTCGTAGACCAGGACGTGGCCTTCGCCGCGGCAAAGGTCGGCGAGGTCGCGCAGCGGGACCTCCTCGACGAACCCCTGCTGGACGAAGTTGCTGCGGTGGACCTTCAGCACCACCGCGCCGGGCCGCAGCGCCTCGCGGTAATCCTGCGGGCGGGTCCGGTTGGTGGTGCCGACCTCGGCGAGTTCGCAGCCGGTCTCGCGCAGGATCTCGTCCAGCCGGAACGAGCCGCCGATCGCCACGATCTCGCCCCGGGAGAGCACCACCCGGTTCGCGCCGGCGCAGGCGCGGATCGCCAGCCACAGGGCGGCCGCGTTGTTGTTGACGACCAGCGCGTCGGCGGCGCCGGTCAGCAGCGACAGCTTCGTCTCGACGCCGCGGCCGCGGTGGCCGCGCCGGTTGGCGTCGAGGTCCGTCTCGAGGTCGAGGTTGTGCCGCGCCGCCTCGGCGGCCCAGGCGATCGCACGCTCGGGGTGCAGGGACCGGCCCAGGTTCGTGTGCACGAGGATGCCCGTGGCGTTGATCACGCGGCGCATCGAGGGCCGCAGGACCCGCTCGTGCTCGAGCAGGACGGAGGCGACGGCGCGGCGCGTCAGGTCCTCGCGACCGGCGTCGGCGGCGTCGGTGACGTTGGCGGCATCGGCGGCGCGCAGGCGCGCGCGCTCCGCCTCGACGACGCGCTGCACGAGCCGGGTCACCCAGGTCCGCGCGCCCCCCTGCGCGAGGGCCGCGACCTCGGGATGCTCCAGGAGCAGTCCGACCGAGGGGAGTTGGCGCAGCGCGTTCTCGCTCATGGACCTGCCGTTCGGTGCCGGACACGACGATCGCGCCGGCCCGACGGGACGGCCGGCGTTCGATGGCCGTCCAAAATACCAGACGCCCCACCCGGTGTCCAGCCGCGGCCGCCGACCCGACCGCGGCTGGACACCCGGACGCGCCGCCCTTACCCTCACCGATGCACCAAGGAGGGTTCGGATGACCGTTCCGCGCCGGACGGCCCCGTGGGTCGTCCTGATCGCCGCCGCCCTGCTGGGGTCCTGCGCACCCCGCCGGACGGGACCGCCCGCGAACACGGGGTACCCGGAGCCCGCGCCGCCCGCCCCCGTCGCGGACGACGCGCCGCTGCGGGGGCGCCTCGTCCTGCTCGACCCCGGCCACGGCGGCGCGTTCCGCGGCGTGGTCGGCCGCGACGGCCTCGAGGAGGCGACGGTCAACCTGGACGTCGCCCTGCGCCTGCGGGACCTGCTGTCGGCCGCGGGGGCCGACGTCGCCTTGACCCGCACCGCCGACACCGACCTGCTCACGCCCGCGGACTCCACGGTCAACGCCGACCTCGCCGCGCGCGCGGCGCTCTGCGCGGCGCTGCGGCCCGACGTCTTCGTCTCGCTGCACCACAACAGCAACGCGCAGCTCGACCGCGCCCTCAACGAGACGCAGACCTACCACCCGGCCGGACGCGCGGGCGCCGACCTGGACCTGGCCCGCGCCGTCCACAAGCACCTGGTGCGCCGGCTGGGGATCAGCCCCGCGCGGATCATGGCCGGCAACTTCCACGTCCTGCGCGCGGCGACCGCGCCCGCGGTCCTGGGCGAGCCTTCGATGCTGTCGAACCCGAACGTCGAGGCGAAGCTGGCCCAACCCCGTTTCCGCCAGCTGGAGGCCGAGGCCTACTACCAGGGGCTGTGCGACTACTTCGCCGGCGGCGTGCCGTTCTGGACGGTCGTCAGCGACACCACGCTGCGGACCTGCGAGCACGTCGCTTGGCGCTTCGTGACCGACCGCACCGCCCCCGACGACGCGCCGCCGCTCGATCCGGCTTCGGTCTCGCTGCTGGTCGACGGGGTCGCGGCCGCGACGTCCCTGGCTCCGGCCGGCGACGTCCTGGTCTGGCGCCCCGACCGCCCCCTGGCCGACGGCGACCACCGCTGCGAGCTGCGCGCCCGCAACCTCGCCGGCCGCAGCGCCGACCTGACCTTCGTGCTGCGCCGCCGCACCACGCAGCGCCGGATCGAGTGCGACGCCACGACGGAGCAGGCGGTCGACGCCCCCCGCGCCCTGCTCCACTGGCGCGCCCTGGATCGCGGTTCGGCCGCGCCGCTGCGCGCGCCGACCTGGATCGACGTCGCGGACAGCGCCGCCGGCGCCCCTCCCCTGTCTCCCCTCGGCGCAGCGGAAGGCTGGCTGCTGCGCCCCGCCGCCGCCTTGCCGAACGGCGCCGCGGCGTCGCGCGCGCTGCCGCCGGGCGCGCGCTGGATCTGGACCGACGGCGGCGGCTGGACCGCCCGCCTGCTGCCCGGCATCGCGCTGGACGAACGCCGCGACGACACCTTCGTCGTGGACCGCCGCGCCCCCGCCTTCCCCGTCGCCGCGGGCGAACCGGCCTGGCTGGAGAGGCCCGGCTGCCTGCCCCTGCTGCTGGACGCGGGGCACCGCACACCCTGGCAGCCGCCGCACGCATCCCCGTCGGACACGCTGCGCTGGCGGCCGCTGATCCCCGCGCTCGTGGGCCGCCGGGTCCTGATCGATCCGCACGGCGACGCGGCGGAGCCCGACGGCCAGGGCCCCCTGGGCACGACGGGCCGCGAGCTGAACCTGGCCGTGGCGGAACGCCTGGCGGACCTGTTGCGCGGGGCCGGCGCCGATGCGCAGCTGACCCGCCGCGGCGAGGGGTGGGTGCCGCCGGAGGCGAAGATCCTGCAGGCGAACGCGCTGGACGCCGAGCTGTTCCTGACCTTGCGCCGCTCTCCCGACGGCGGCTGGAACCTCGCCCACCATCCCGGCAGCGTCGGCGGCGTCCGCGCCGCGCGCCTGCTGCAGGCGATGCTGACCGCGCCTGACGCCGCCTTCACCGCGACGATCACGGAGTCCTACGGCTACCTGCTGCGGCAGACCGCCTGCCCCGCCGTGGACGTGTCGCTGCCCTTGCCGGCGACGGTCGCCGACGAGGAGCGCTGGCGCGCGCCCGCCCTCCAGGCGTCCGTCGCCGCGTCGGTGTTCAACGCCGTCGCCGCCTGGTTCGCCGGCCACGAACTGCTCACCGACGTGAAGGACCCGCGCGAACTGCTGCGCGGCCACCCGTCGGCAACGCGCCTCGCCGCAGGTGCGGTTTGGATGCGCGTCGACGGCAACTGGCTCTGGTTGCCGCCCGCGGCGGGCGACCCGCCCGCGCGCCTGCCGCTGCCGGGTCCCGACCACACCTTCGAGGTGCACGTCGGCGGCGACTGGGAACTCCTGGTCGCGGGCGTCGACGGGGCCGGCCTGCCGGTCGTGAGATCGTTCCGGTCCGGGTCGTCGCGATGACCGATCTGGATCGGCGCCGCCGCGAGCGCGACCACGACCTGCGGCGGCGCTACGGCGCCGCCGTCGTCGCGGCCGCGCTCGTGCTGCTGGTGCTGGCCCTGTTCGGGCCGGACCGGGAACGGGTGCGCGAGCGCTGGGACTTCGCGGGCGCGCCGGGACCGCTGAAGATCATGCCGCAGATCTCGATCGACGACGGCAGCGATCCCGCGCACCAGGAAGCCGCGCGCCTGGCCAGGCTCGCCACGCCGCCGGTCCCGGACTACGTCGTGGAGCCCGACGAGCGGGGCACGCGGCCGGTCACCGTCGCGCCGCCCCCGACCCCGCCTGCTCCCGACGCCGGCGTGGAAGCCGACGTCGTCGACCTGCGCGACACCGTCGAGCTGAACCTGCCCACGCCGACCAATCCCTGCTTCCACCTGCTGCGGCAGATCTACCCGCGCTACCCCGCCGACGCCTCGCCCCTGGACCGGTTGGCGCCGGTGCTGACGGTCAAGGCTGCCTTCTTCGTCGGTCCCGACGGCACCGTGCAGGGCTCCTACGTCCTGGAGTCCGACGCCGGTCCGGAGTTCGCCGCCGTCGTGCTGAAGGCCGTCGACCGCTGGCTCTACGACCCGGACTTCGCCGTCTGCGCGGATCCCGCCGGGTTCTGGAACGTCCTGACCGTGACGTTCCACAACCCCCGGGTTCTGGACTGAAGATCGTCCCTGCCCGAGCGCTTGATGTGATGCGACTTGGATCCACAGATGCCACCGTGGCAGGGGTGTCTGCAGGTCTCCTGCGCCAGGAGGGCGCAGGAGACCAGAGGCCAAGCGTGCCGGGCACACGGGGTGCCCGGCACGCG
>JAURXS010000267.1 GCA_030654305.1 bacterium
CCTCATGGGCAACCCCGCGCGGGTCATCGGCAACCGCAAGAAAGCCGAGACCGCCCCGCAAGACGGCGTCGCGTGACCACCGATCGCGCTTCGCGGGCGGACATCACGGCCGGGCTGCTCGCAGCCGCGGACGCGACGTCGCCGGCCGCCGCGCCCGACGTCCTGTGCGACGCCCTGGTCGCCGCCCTAGTCGCCGCCCTACCCACCGGCCCCGACCACCTCGCCCGTCTAGAAGAACTCGTCGACGAGGGCCGCGCCGCCTGGGATCTGCTCCTGTGCGGCGACCGCCGAGGCCACCTGCTGCTGGGCGGCGCCGGCTGGAGCGCCGCGACGCTCGCCCTGGCGCGGCGCTGGGAGCGCGTCACGGTGGTCGATCCCGACCCGGTCGTCCTCGCCCTGCTGGAGCGGCGGCGCGACGCCGCCGGGATCGCGAACCTGGTCACGGTGCGCGGCGGCATCGGCACCACGCTGCCCCTGGCCGACGCCGGCTGCGACGCGGTGGCCTGGATCGTCGCCGACGACGCCCTGCCGCCCTGCGCCGGGAACCGTCGCGCCGGCTGGTCCCGCCGTTTCCTGGCCGAAGTCGCCCGCGTGCTGCGGCCCGGCGGCGGGCTCTACCTGGCGACGCCCGGTCCCTGGTCGCGGGAAAGTCTCCGGAAGAACGAGTGGCTCCGGTCGCTCGACAGATTGCTTCACGGCGGCGCCCCCGCCGCGCTCGGCCCGCACGCCTTCGCCGCCGCCGCAGCAGCGTCCGGCCTGACGGTCGCGCGGCGCTGGGCGCTCGAAGGTCGCGACGACGGCCCGCGCAGCTGGGTGGACCTCGACGACCCGGCCGCCATCGCGGCCCACCGCCGCCACGCGCGGGACGGCGCCCGCCGGCTCCCTCCCCGCCTGTACCGCCTTTCGGCGCCCCGTTACGCCCTGACCGCGTCGCGCGGACCCGCCGGACCGTCATGGATCGAGGGCGCCCTGCGGCAGGCCGCGCGGGAGCTGGGCCTCGCCGACGGCAGCTGGCGCGCCTCGCCGCCGCAGGCGTTGCGCAAAGGCAAGCTCGTGGCCACGCTCCACGCGGACGACGGCCGCGGCTGGATCACGAAGGTCCCTTTGAACGATGACGTCGCCGCGGCGATGCGGCACGGCCAGCGCGCGCTCATGTCGGTGCGGGCGCAACTGGCGGCGGACGCGCCGCTGCGCCGGCTCCTGCCGGCACAGGCTGCGGACGTGGAGTACCGCGGGCTGCTGCTGCACCTCGAGAGCTACTGCACAGGCCGGCCCTGGGCGGAGGACCGCAACGCCCCGCCCCCGGCGGCCGCCGGGATCGCCCCGGTGCTGAAGGACCTGCTCGACCTCGACCCGGCGTCCTGCGGCCTGGACGACGGCCACGACGTCCTGCCCCAGGCCGAGGCGGACCTCTCCGCTCTCCTGCAGCGACACGATCCCGACCTGGCGCCGACGCTGCGCGACGCGATCACGCGCCTCGACGCCGGTCGCTCCCCGCAGCTCCACCTGCGCAAGGGCGACCTGTCGCTCAGCAACGTGTTCCTGGAGGGCGGCCGGGTCAGCGGCCTGATCGACTGGGACGAGACGGGGGCGACGCGCCAACCCCTGGCCCCGCTCGCGGACCTGTTCTTCTCCTGGCTGTGGCAGCGCGGGGGCTGGTCGCGCACGCGCAGCCTGGTCGCGCTCGCCGGCGGCCGGATCGAGGCGTTGCCGGCGTCGCTGGGCGTGGCGGAGCTGCTGACGTCGCTGG
>JAURXS010000268.1 GCA_030654305.1 bacterium
GCCGCCGCGTAGGCGCCCAGGCGTGCCTGCAGGGCGTCGCCCCCCCCCTCGGGGAACTTCAGGGCGCCGGTGTGGCACTCGGCCAGGCAGTCGCCGCAGGCGAGGCAGGTCTCGGGGCGAATCGCCGCGACGTGGCCGTTGTGGCGCACGCCATCGTTGCCGCAGAGCGACACGCACATGCCGCAACCGCCGCAGACCGCGCGCTCGATCCGCGGCTGCACCCCCTGCTGCAGGGCGCGCTTCCCGTCGGCCGAGGCGCAGGCCAGCGCCGTGGCCCGCACCGCTCCGGCCAGGCCGGAACGCGGGTGGCAGCCCAGCCGCAGCCCGATCAGCAGGCCGGGGGCCTCGTGCGCGACGCGGGACAGGGAGGCGAAGGGCACGGCGGCGTCCAGCAGCGCCGCGGCGGCGAGGTCCAGGGCCACGGGGTCGGCCGCGGCCAGCACCCCGAGGTCCGGCAGGGCGGCGGCCCGGGCCAGGTTGACGGCCCGGCGCTGGGGCTCGCCCAGCAGGAAGGCCAGCCAGACGCCCCGCCGCGGCTTGCCGCGCACGACCGCCGCCGCGTAGGCGCCCAGGCGCGCCTGCAGGGCGTCGCCCCCCCCCTCGGGGAACTTCAGGGCGCCGGTGTGGCACTCGGCCAGGCAGTCGCCGCAGGCGAGGCAGGTCTCGGGGCGGATCGCCGCGACGTGGCCGTTGTGGCGCACGCCGTCGTTGCCGCAGAGCGACACGCACATGCCGCAACCGCCGCAGACCGCGCGCTCGATCCGGGGCTGCACCCCCTGCTGCAGGGCGCGCTTCCCGTCGGCCGAGGCGCAGGCCAGCGCCGTGGCCCGCACCGCTCCGGCCAGCCCAGAACGCGGGTGGCAGCCCAGCCGCAGCCCGATCAGCAGGCCGGGGGCTGCGTGCACATCGCGGGACAACGAGGCGAAGGGCACGGCGGCGTCCTGCAGCGGCACCCCGACGGCGTCGGGGCTCGGCCCCGCGAGGGGCGGCAGCGTGGCCAGCGGGTGGCCGCGCTCGCGCAGGCGGTCCAGCACCGGCACCGTCCAGCCCAGGAACTGCTCCTCGGCGCGGCTCCGGTTGTGGTCCTGCAGGTGGTAGGCCAGGGGCAGGTCGCGCGGCGGGTCCAGGTCGCGCAGGACCGCTTCGACGAGACGCACCGCCCGCCCGCCGACCGTCGCGGCGTCCGCGGCCGCGGTCAACGGC
Organism: bacterium; assembly: GCA_030654305.1. NCBI lineage: Bacteria > bacterium. The sequence continues at coordinate 1,204 of JAURXS010000268.1, forward strand.
GCGTGGTAGACGACGCCGCCGCGCGTCACGGCAGCATCCCGGTCGCGTCGCGGCGGGCCGCCTCGAGCGCCAGCAGCTCCGACACGGTCACCATGCGCAGTCCCTGTTCCCGCAGCCGCGGCAGCTCCTCGCTCAGGATCGCCAGCGTCTCGGGGTAGGGATGGCAGAGGCCCACCGCGGCGCCGCGCGCCCGCGCCGACTTCACCAGCCGGGCGAGCAGCTCGCGGACCTGCTCGCGGCTGGTCGTGCTCTGGTCCAGGAAGATGCGGTTGACGAGCGTCGGCACCCCGGCCTCGCGCATCCGCCGCGCCGCGACCGAGTGCGGCGTGGTCAGGCTGTCGACGAAGTACAGGTCGCGCGCGGCCAGCTCGTCGGCCAGCGCCGCCATCAGCGCGGGATCGGCGGTGGCGGCGCTGCCCATGTGGTTGTTCAGGCCGCGGGCGCCCGGCACGCCCGCGAGCGCGGCGTCGAGGATCGCGGCGACCTGCCCGCGGTCCATGCCCAGCCGCAGCGGGTCGGGACCGGGATCCTGGTCGGGGTAGCCCTCGGGCTCCATCGGCAGGTGCAGCATGATCTCGCGGCGGCGCGACGGCGGCGCGGCGGCGGTCGCTTCCGCTGTGCCCCGGACCGGTTCGTCACGGTCCGGCAGCGCCAGCGGCGTCGCCTGCAGGGCGTCCTGGCGGGAGAAGCGCAGGCCCGGCAGGATGGAGAAGGTCAGCGGGAAGTCCAGCTCGGCGAAGCCGCGGGTCGTGTTGTCGCGACGGTGGCCCCAGTCGTCGACGACGATGGCGATCGTCGGGACGTCGAGGGGACCGAGCAGGTCGGTCAGCGACGGCGGCGCCGGCGGGGCGGGCTCGGTCCGGGGCGGGGCGGGACGGGCCCGCTGCACCGCCGGCTCCGC
>JAURXS010000269.1 GCA_030654305.1 bacterium
CCCGCCGCGGCCGCGACGGCCGGCCGGTCGGTCGGCGGCCGCGGCAGCGCGGCGCGGTGGTAGAGCCACATCCCCCCGTACAGGACCGCCGCGCCCGCGAAGACCGCCGACCAGGCGCCCGCGACGCCGCGCGGCCCGCCCTCGAGGCGCCCGGCGACGGTCACCAGCAGCCCCGAGCCGAAGATCATCGCCGCGCGGTAGAACAGCGTGCGCACGCCGACGAAGTACGCCTGCGCGCGCTCGTCCAGCGCGTGGAGGTAGAACCCGTCGGCCGCGATGTCGTGCGTGGCCGAGACCAGGGCCGCCAGCGTGAAGGCGGCCAGCGACCAGGCGAAGAAGCCCGGCGAGGCCACCGTCGCCGCCACGGCGGCGAGGCAGACCGCCTGGACGACCTGCGTGCGCAGGATCCAGGCACGCTTGGTCGAGCGCGTGTCCACCAGCGGCCCCCAGAGCATCTTCAGGACCCAGGGCAGGTAGAGCAGGCTGGTCCACAGCGCGATGCTGGCGTTGCCCACGCCCAGCTTCTTGTAGAGGATCACCGAGACCGTGTTGACCAGGACGTAGGGCACGCCCTCGGCGAAATAGAGCGAGGGCACGAAGATCCAGGGCGAGCGCTGCGGTCGCGTCACGAGGCCTCCCGGTCGTTGGGCGGTGCGCGCCGATCTTGGCGGGGCGGCGGGGGGATGGCAACCGGGATCTGCGCCGCGCGCCCCACTCCCCGCTTGCCAAACCGTCGCGCCCCGCTTCCAATGGGGGCCACGTCCGCGCGGGCCGCTCCGCCCGCCGGCGATCCGGAGGTACGGCATGCACGATCGCAAGGCGGCGGGCGCATCGGGGGACACATCAGCGGGTGCGTCCGGGTTCAAGCGGGACATCCGCCTCTTCGACGCGGTGATGATCGTCGTGGGCGTGATGATCGGCTCGGGCATCTTCATCGTCAGCGCCGACATCGCCCGCAGCGTGGGCTCGACGGGCTGGCTGCTGGCGGTCTGGCTGTTCAGCGGCCTGGTGACGCTGCTGGGCGCGGCCTGCTACGGCGAGCTGGCGGCGCTGATGCCGCAGGCCGGCGGCCAGTACGTCTACCTGCGGGAGTCGTTCGGACGGCTGACCGGCTTCCTCTACGGCTGGACGCTGTTCATGGTGATCCAGACCGGCTCGATCGCGGCGGTGGGCATGGCCTTCGCCAAGCACCTCGCGCTGCTGGTCCCGTCGCTGGGCGAGCAGCAGGTGCTGCTGTCGGTCGGCGGCCTGGACGTCAGCGCGGCGCAGCTGGTCGCCATCGCCAGCATCGCGCTGCTGACCTGGCTCAACACGCTCGGCCTGCGCGAGGGCAAGCTCGTCCAGGACAGCTTCACCGTGGCCAAGGTGGCGGCCCTGCTCGTGCTGGTGGTCTGCGGCCTCGCGCTGGCGCGGCACTCCGGAGCGATCGCCGCCAACTTCCACGACATGTGGTCGGCGAGCCGGGTCGTGGTGGGCGCCGACGGGTCGGTCACGCGCGAGGCGCTGACCGGGATCGGCCTGCTGATGGCCCTGGGCGCGGCCTCGGTCGGCTCGCTCTTCGCCTGCGACGCCTGGAACAACGTCACCTTCACCAGCGGCGAGACGGTGAACCCTCAGCGCACGATCACGCGCGCCCTGGTCATGGGCGTCGCCGTGGTGGTCGTCATCTACATGCTGACCAACCTGGTGTACGTGCTGGCCCTGCCGGTGGCCGGCCTCCCCGGCGCCGCGGACGTCGCCGGCCGCGGCCTGCAGTTCGCGACCGCCGACCGCGTCGGCACCGCGGCCGCCTCGACGATCCTCGGCCCGGTCGCCGCCGCGATCATGGCGGTGCTGGTGATGGTCAGCACCTTCGGCTGCAACAACGGCATGATCCTCACCGGCGCCCGCGTCTACTACGCGATGGCGCACGACGGCCTCTTCTTCCGCAGCACCGGCCGCCTGAACCGCCGCCGCGTGCCCGCCGCCGCGCTGGTCATGCAGGGCGTCTGGGCCTGCCTGCTCTGCCTGACCGGGCGCTACGGCGACCTGCTGGACTACGTCATCTTCGCGGTGCTGATCTTCTACGCGCTGTCGGTGGCGGGGATCTTCGTGCTGCGCCGGCGGCGCCCGACGGCCGAGCGGAGCTGGCGCGCGCCGGGCTACCCGGTGCTGCCGGCCCTGTACGTGCTGGCCGCCGTGGCGATCTGCGTGGACCTGCTGATCGTGAAGCCCCGCTACTCGTGGCCGGGGTTGATCATCGTGGGGCTGGGGGTGCCGGTGTTCTGGCTCTGGGGCAGGCTGTCCCCGCTCCCGGGCGCCGCCTCCGCGCCGCCCGACGACCAGGGCATCTGACCGTCCTGGTAGAGGACGGTGATGCTGATGCGGCGGTTGCCGACGTCGGTGGGATCCTCGGGGTGGCGCAGCCGCGTGTCGGCGTAGCCGCTCACCTCGGCCACCTGGGTCTCGGCGAGGCCGTGGGCGATCATGTAGCGGCGGGCGCAGTTGGCGCGCTCGGTCGACAGCTCCCAGTTGCCGTAGCCGGTGCCGGCGGGGTAGGGGCGGCTGTCGGTGTGCCCCTCGATCACGAGCCGGTTCGGCAGCTTGCTGAGCTGCCGCGCCAGGACCTGGAGCACCTCCTCGGCGGCCGCGCTGAGGTTGGCGCTGCCCACGTCGAAGAACAGCGAGTTCGACATCTCGACCATCTGGATGTTGAGCCCCGAATCGGTCATCTTGATCTCGACCTGCTTCATGATCTGCTCGAAGTGCTCCATGCCGGACAGCTGCTCGCGCAGCTCGGTGGCCGCCTCCTCCAGCAGGCGCTTCGCCTCCGCCTGCATCCCCTCCATGATCCCCTGGCCCGACTCGGGCAGGATCGACTGGCCGCCGAGCGGCCCGCCGGCGCCCGAGGCGCTGAAGGCGCCCGGGTCGCGGAAGTAGCCGGCCACGGCCTCCTTCACGGCCTGATCCTGGTTGACGATCCACAGCACGATGAACAGCGACATCATCGAGGTGATGAAGTCGGCGTACGCCACCTTCCAGGCGCCCCCGTGGTGGCCTTGCCCGACGACCTTCTTGATGACGATGATGGGCTGCAGCGGCTGGTCGCCGCCCTTGCCCTTCTGCTCCGCCATGCCCGGGATCCTTCCCTAGCCGCGCGACGCGCGGCACGCCTCTTCGAGTTCGCTGAACGAGGGGCGGATGTCGGTCTCGATGGTGCGCCGCGCGAACTCCACCGCCACGGCCGCGGGCAGCATCTTCCAGAAGGCGACCAGCGCCGTCGGCATCACGAGGTCGTAGCGCGATTCGTGCTGGGCCAGCAGCTCCATGTTCGTGACGATCGGCCCGAACACGCCGTAGGAGAGCAGGATGCCCAGGAAGGTGCCGGTGAGAGCCGCGGCCACCTTGTGGCCGATCTCCGCCGCGGGGCCGTCAATGTGGGCCATGGTGATGACGATGCCGAGCACGGCCGCCACGATGCCCAGGCCCGGCAGCGCGTCGGCGACCTTCGTCAGCACGTTGATCGGCTGGTGCTCCTCGGCGTGCCGCGTCTCGATGTCCGCGTCCATGAGCGCCTCGAGGTCGTGCGCGGGCAGGTTCGAGGAGATGATCAGCCGGATCGTGTCGCAGAGGAAGGCCAT
>JAURXS010000270.1 GCA_030654305.1 bacterium
CCGGTTGCGCGGTTGACGGGGCGGCGGCGGGTGGGGAGTCCCCGCGGGACTTCCTGGCGCGGCTGGCCTGCAGCGATCCGTTGGCCTGCTGCGAAGGGCTGTTGGACGACCTGGCGGCCGTGACCGACCACGTGAAGACGAAGGTGTCATGAGCGACGGGGGCCGTCCGCCGAGCCTGGACCCCGCCGACGACGCGTTCCTCGCCGGCCTGGCGGCGCGCGTGCGCGGCGCGGGCCTGGCGACGCCGGCCCTGCTGTGGCTGGCGAGCTCCCGCCCGCTGTCGTTCCTGGGTTCCCAGGCCCTGCACGTCGCGAGCCCGCTCTGCGACCTCGCGGTGCCGGGCTGCGGCACGGCCCGCCTGGCGCGCATCCTGGAGCGGCGCAGCCACTTCGACCGCCTGCTGGACCACCTGGAGGGGCCGCGTCCGGAGGCGGGCCCGTGAACGGCTGGCTGGCACCCGGGACCTGGAACGTCGCGCTGGTCGGCGCGACGGTCTGCGCCCTGATCGTGGTCTCGGTGGTCCGGGCCCGCCGCGGCGCGCACGTGCCGGTGCGGTCTTTCCCCCCGCTGCTCGCCCTCGACCGCGCCGTGGCCGACGCCGTCGCGCAGGGGCGTCCCGTCTACTTCGTGGCCGGTTCCCAGGATCTCGACAACATGCAGACGGTCGCGGCGCTGGCCGTCCTGCGGCCGCTGGCGCGCAAGGTCGCCGAAGCCGGCGGCCGCCTCTTCGTGCCGACCAACCGCAGCCTGGTCATGGACAACGCGCGGGAGATCTGCCGCCGCGCCTACGACGACGCCGGCCGCGGGGATCTCTGGCGCGACGACTGGGTCGCCTACATCTCGGACGACCACCTGGGCTTCGTGGCGCGGGTGGACGGGCTGATCGCCCGCGAGCGCCCCGGCCTCTGCGTCCTGATGGGCTTCTTCGCCTCGGAGTCGCTGCTGCTCGCCGAGGGCGGGCACCAGGTCGGGGCCGTGCAGATCGCCGGCACCGCCAGCGCGGTCCAGCTGCCCTTCCTGGTGGCGTCGTGCGACCACGTGCTGCTCGGCGAGGAGCTCTTCGCCGCGGGGGCTTCCCTGGAGGGCGACGCCGCCCGCCTCGGCAGCCTGCGGGGCCAGGATCTCTGCAAGCTGGCGGCCGCGGCCTGCCTCGTCGCGGGCAGCCTCGTGGCGACCCTCGCGGACGTGACCGGGGCGCAGCCCTGGCTGTTCCTGCGCGATGCCTTCCTCAACGTCTTCCGGGCGGGGTGAGCGGCGTGAAGCAGCGCGTGCCGCAGATCATCCTGACCGTCGTGGCGCTGCTGCTGATCGCCTCGGCCTTCGTCGCGCGGCCCGAGGGGAGCGGGGCGCCTTTCGGGCAGCGGCTGCTGGCCTTCGCCGACCAGGAGTTCGCCACCTGGTTCAGCATCCTCGCGGTCTTCGCCTTCCTGCTGGGCGGGCTGAACCTCGTCGCGACGCACCTGGTGAAGATCCGGGACCGCGGCCCGGACCGGTACTACTCGCTGGTCACCCTGGTCTCGTTCCTGATCGTGCTGGTGATCGGCACGGCCAAGCTGGGCGGCCCCCCGGGCCTGCAGGGTGACGTCACCGCGCCCGGCAGCTGGCTGACCGCGGTGTTCGACGCGGTGCTCAGCCCCCTGCACGCGACGCTCTACAGCCTGCTGGCCTTCTACATCGCCTCGGCGTCGTACCGCGCCTTCCGCGCGCGCTCCCTCGAGTCGAGCCTGCTGCTGGCCTCGGCCCTGGTCGTCCTGCTCGGCCGCATCCCCGCCGGGCGCCACCTGACGGCCTGGGTCCCGGAGCAGCTGGCCTTCCTGCGGGTCGAGGAGCTGTCCCTCTGGATCCTGCGCGTGCCCAACACCGCCGGGCAGCGGGCCCTGATGATCGGGATCGCCCTGGGCGTCATCGCCCTGGCGGTGCGCATGATCGCCGGCGTGGAGAAGGACCCCCGCTCCGGAGGCGACGGCTCATGAACGACCGTTGCGACCGGATCGCCTCCTGGCTGGAGACCCTGGACCGGCGCTGGATCTTCCTGGTGCTGGCGGTGGTGGTGGTGGCCGCGCTGCTCTCGGGCGTGAGCACGCCCGACCGGGCCACCTCCGTCGTCCAGCCGATCTACGACCGCATCGAGAACCTGCCGGACGGCGCGCCGATCCTGCTGTCGCTCGACTACTCGCCCAGCTCGGCGCCCGAGCTGGAGCCCATGGCCGACGCCCTCACGCAGCACGCGCTGCTGACCGGCCACCCGATCTGCTACATGTCGCTGTACCCCACGGGCAACAACATGATCTCGCGCGTGGAGGAGCGCGTCATCGCGCGGGAGTTCCCGCAGGCCGTCCCGGCCCGCGACTGGGTCTCGCTCGGCTTCCAGGTCGGCGGGGAGATGCTCATCAACAGCCTGCGCGATTCGCTCACCGCGCGCTACCCCACGGACGTGACCGGCCGGCCGCTGCGGGACGTCCCCGCGCTGCGCGGCGTGCGCGGGCTCGGCGACTTCGGCCTGATCGTCAGCCTGTCGGCGGGCCAGCCCGGCCTCAAGGAGTGGATCCTGTACGCCGGCGACGTCATCGACGTGCCGCTCGCGGGCGGCTGCACCGGCGTCGGCGCGCCGCAGTTCTTCCCCTACTACCCCCTGCAGATCCTCGGCCTGATGAGCGCCCTGAAGGGGGCGGCCGAATACGAGGCCGCGCTGGCCCGGGGCCACCCCGAGTTCACGGCCGCCAACCAGCCGGCAACCCGCGGGATGGGGCCCCAGTCGGCCGCGCACCTGGTGATCGTCGCCTTCATCCTGCTGGGCAACGCAGGCCTGGTGCTGCGCCGCCTCGCGCGGCGGAGGTCGCCGTGATCGCCGCCATCCACCTCAGCGGGGACGTGCAGGTCTGGATCGGCGCGCTGCTGACCCTGATGGTCTTCTCCTTCCTGTGGCGGGACAACCCGTTCTACAAGTTCGCCGAGCACGTGTTCGTCGGCGTGTCGGCGGCCTACTGGATGGTGATGGGCTTCTGGACGACCCTGTGGCCGGCGCTGGTGCTGAAGCTCTTCCCGGCCGCGGGCCGCTGGTCCAGCCCCGACGCGCCGGTGGGCGCGTGGGACCCCGTGGCCCTGATCCCCGCGGCGCTGGGCCTGCTGATGCTGGCGCGCCTGTGGCCGCGGCTGTCCTGGCTCGGCAAGTGGCCCACCGCGTTCGCCCTCGGCACCACGGCCGGCTATTCCCTGGTGCGTTACCTGAGGTCGGACTTCCTCTACCAGATCGAGGCCACCATCGGCACGGGGCTGGCCCCGACGGCGGCCGGCCGCTGGCTCTGGCAGGAAAGCCTGGCCCAGCTGCTGGTCCTGGCCGGCACGGTCAGCGGCCTGATCTACTTCGTCAACACGCGCGAGCAGCGGGGCGCCTACGGGCGGGTGGCCCGCTGGGGCCTGCTGGTGCTGATGATCACCTTCGGGGCCTCGTTCGGTTCGGCCGTCATGGGGCGCGTGGCGCTGCTGGTCGGCAGGTTCCAGGAACTGCTGGGCCCCTGGTTGGGTATCTTGTAGACGATCCCCTGCGGGCGGCTTGACGGGGGGCCGGCCGGGTGCCTAGACTGGTCGGCCGGCCGGTGGTCGGTCCATGGGCGGAGTTCCCGGGCGGCGGAAGGACACGGCGTTGACCCACGATCGCATGATCCGCTACTTCGAGATGCAGCAGGATCGCCGGCCCCGAGGCCGGTTCTTCATCCCGCTGGCCGACCTCTACCGCGTGACGGGCCGCCTGGAAGCCGCCTCGGCCCTGCTGGAGGAGGGGATCGGCCGGTGCGCCGATTCCCTGTCGGCGCGGGTCGTCCTGGCCCGCGTGCGGCGGGACCAGGGACGTGCGGCCGACGCGCGCGACCTCGCCCGCGAGGTGCTCGACCGGGATCCCAGCCACCGCGAGGCGCCGCTGCTGCTGGCGCTTCCGGATCGCGTGCCCGCTGTCGAAGAAGAGATCACGGCCGACGAAGTCATCGCGGCCGACGAAGACATCACGGCCGACGAAGTCATCGCGGCCTACGAAGTCATCACGACCGCGGTCGAGTCCGACACGATGACCGCCGACGTGGACGCCGCCGAAGCGGCGGCCCCCGCGGACGGTACGCCGTGGACGCCTCCCGAGGAGAGCGGGCCGGCGACGGCGGCGCCCGCGCCCGCGCCCGCGGCGGACACCGGTGCGACCCCGCGCTTCCTGACCCAGACCCTGGCCGAGATCTACCTGGCCCAGGGGCACCGCCAGAAGGCGCTCGCGATCCTGCGCCGACTGCTGGCCGAGCACCCGGAGCGCGAGGACGTGGCCCGCGAGATCGCCACCCTGGAGGCGGTCGACGCGACGGCCGAGACGCCGGTCGACGCGACGGCGGCCGCGGTGCAGGATGCGGCGCGGACCGCGGCGCCGACCACCGTCTTCGCGGGCAGCCCCGTCGCCGCGGCGGCCCCGCAAGACCCCAACCGCGCCCGCTTCGAGGCCTGGCTCGACCGGCAGCAGGACGGCCCGGCGTGAGCGCGCCCCTGGTCGCGGTCCTCAACGGTCCGAACCTGAGCCGGCTCGGCCGGCGCGAGGCGGAGCACTACCCGGCCCTCACCCTCGCGCAGCTCGACGCCGTCTGTGCGGCCGAAGGCGAGGCGCTGGGTCTGCGCGTCGTCTGCCACCAGACCGAGGCCGAGGGAGAGCTCGTGGCCCTGATCCACCGCTGGGGCGACGAGGCCGACGCGCTGGTGGTCAATGCCGCCGCCTACACCCACACCTCGGTGGCGGTGCGCGACGCGCTGCTCAGCGTCGCGGCGCCGGTGGTCGAGGTCCACCTTTCCAACCCCGACGCCCGCGAGCCCTTCCGCCGCCAGAACCTGCTGCGGGACGTCGTGCGGGCTTCGATCTGCGGTTTCGGCGTCGACAGCTACCGCCTCGCGTTGCGGGGCGTGCGGGGGTTGTTGGGCGACGGCAACGCCTGATTGCCTTCCCGCGGAACAGATGTTATCAATAGTGGGCATTTTCACGCTGCCCCACGGGGCGCAACCCGCACAGGAGAGACCGAGTTGGCAGACACGAGCGATTTTCGCAACGGCATGGTCCTGAACTACAAGAACAGTCTGTGGGCCATCGTCGATTTCCAGCACGTCAAGCCGGGCAAGGGCTCTGCCTTCGTGCGCACGAAGCTGAAGAACGTCGCCACCGGGAAGGTCGTCGAGGACACCTTCCGCTCCGGGGAGAAGTTCGAGGAGGTCCGGCTCGAACGTCGCGACTTCCAGTTCCTCTACGTGGACGGCGAGTTCCTGACCTTCATGAGCCTCGAGACCTTCGAGCAGATCTCGCTGCCCCGGGACACGCTGGGCGACGTGGCCAAGTACGTCAAGGAGAGCGAGACCGTCAGCATGCTGCTGCGCGACGGCGTGCCGGTGACCGTCGAGGCGCCCAACACCGTCGAACTGAAGGTGGCCCAGACCGATCCCGGACTGCGCGGCGACACCGCCCAGGGCGCCTCCAAGCCGGCGACCCTGGAGACGGGGCTCGTCGTCCAGGTGCCGCTGTTCATCGAGGAGGGCGAGATCCTCAAGATCGACACCCGCACGGGCAAGTACCTCGGGCGCGTCTGACGCCCCCGGCCGGAAGGGGAGACCATGGATCTCAACAAGGTGCGCGAGCTGGTCAAGCTGGTCGAGGACAGCCGCATCGACGAACTCGAAGTGATCGACAAGGACACGACCATCCGCATCCAGAAGCACGCGGCGCCGTCGGCCCATGTGGCCTACGCCGCCTCGCTGCCCCCGGCCCCGGCCCTGCCGCAGGCGCCCGCGGAGACGGCGGCCCCGGCCGCTCCCGCCGCCAATCCCGAACGGGCGAAATGGCGCGAGATCCGCTCGCCCATCGTCGGCACCCTCTACCGGGCCTCGTCGCCCGACGCGCCGAACTTCGTCAACGCGGGCGACGCCATCAAGCCGGGCCAGACCCTGTGCATCATCGAAGCCATGAAGGTCATGAACGAGATCGAGGCGGAATTCGGCGGGACCATCAAGGAGATCCTGGTCGAGAACGCCACGCCGGTGGAAGCCGAGGCGATCCTGTTCCTCGTGGACCCCGCCTGACCCGACTCCGAGCCGCGGCGCGCGTTCCCGCGGGGGCGCGCGCCGCTCCCGTCCCGCTTCCAGGCTTGCCATTTTCCGGCCCCGGCCGGACAATCGTCCGGCGGCCGCCGCGCCCGATACCGCACCCCGCCACGACAGGAGAGACGCGGATGTTCGAGAAGATCCTCATCGCCAACCGCGGCGAGATCGCCCTGCGCATCATGCGGGCCTGCCGCGAGATGGGCATCCAGTGCGTCGCCGTGCATTCCAGCGCCGACGCCGAGAGCCTGCACGTGAAGTACGCCGACGAGTCGGTGTGCGTCGGCCAGAAGACCAGCGCCGAGAGCTACCTGAACATCCCGAACATCATCGCGGCGGCCGAGATCACCGGGGCGGACGCCATCCATCCCGGCTACGGCTTCCTGGCCGAGAACGCCGGCTTCGCCGAGATCTGCATCGAGAACGACTTCGTCTGGATCGGGCCGACCGCCGAGATCATCCGCAGCATGGGCGACAAGGCCCAGGCCAAGCGCACGGCGACCGAGGCCGGCGTGCCCACGGTGCCGGGCAGCCCCGGCCTGCTGGAGAGCGCCGACGAGGCGGCCGCGTTCGCCGCGCAGGCCGGCTACCCGGTGATCATCAAGGCCACCGCCGGCGGCGGCGGCAAGGGCATGCGCGTCGCGCGCAGCGAGGAGGAGCTGCGCTCGAGCTACGCCACGGCCCGCGCCGAGGCCGGCGCGTCCTTCGGCAACGACGGCGTCTACGTCGAGAAGTACCTGGAGAACCCGCGCCACATCGAGATCCAGGTGCTCGGCGACAAGCACGGCCACGTCGTCCACCTGGGCGAGCGCGACTGCTCGGTGCAGCGCCGCCACCAGAAGCTCATCGAGGAGGCACCGTCGCCTGCCGTGTCGCCCGACCTGCGCCGGCGCATGGGGGAGGCCGCGGTCAAGCTGGCCGCGCGCGTCGGCTACGACTCGACCGGCACCGTGGAGTTCCTGCTCGACGAGGACGGCTCGTTCTACTTCATGGAGATGAACACCCGCATCCAGGTCGAGCACCCCGTCACCGAGATGATCACGGGCATCGACCTGGTGAAGTGGCAGATCGCGGTGGCCGCCGGCGTGCCGCTGGATTTCGGCCAGGACGACGTCGTCCTGCGCGGCCACGCCCTGGAGTGCCGCATCAACGCGGAGAACCCGTCGCGCGACTTCATGCCCTGCCCCGGCCGCATCTTCTTCTTCCACGCCCCCGGCGGCCCCGGCGTGCGGGTCGACAGCCACATCTACAGCGAGTACCAGGTGCCGCCTTACTACGACTCGCTGCTGGCCAAGCTGATCACCTTCGGGAAGGACCGCGACGAGGCCGTCCGGCGGATGTCCCGCGCGCTCCAGGAGTGCGTCATCGAGGGCGTGCCCACCTCGATCCCCTTCCACCGCGAGGTCCTGCGCAACCCCATCTTCCTGCAGGGGAAGGCCACCACGAAGTTCCTCGACACGGAGATGTCCGGTCTCAAGGAGGCGATCGAAGCCCGTGTCGTCGCGGAAGAAGCGTAACCAGCCCGAAACCGGCAGCTGGTGGCGGTCCCCCCGCCTGGGCGGTCTGCTGCACCTGGCGCTGGCCGTGTACGCGGCGATCGCGCTGGCCGGGCCGTCGGCCGACTGGTGGTCCCTGGCCAACGGGTTGCCCGGCGCCGCCCCGGTGACGCCCGGCAATCCCGGCGGACCGGTCGGCGCGCTGGTCGCGCTGGCGGTGCGCACCGCTCTGGGCGACCTGTGGTGCTGGGCCCTGCCGGTGCTGCTGGCCATCCGCGGCCTGGCCCTGCTGGCGCGTGGCGAGGCTTCACGGTTGTTCCTGGGCAGCCGACTCGTCCCGCTGTGGCTGGCCTCGGCCGCCTGGCTGGGGCAGTCCGGCTGGCCCCTGCCGGCGCCGCTGGCCGCGGCGTGGGGCGGGGCTCCCGGGTACGGTCTCGCCCGCGGCTTCGGCGCCCTGTTCGGGCGCTGGGGCGCCGGCATCTTCCTGTCGTTCCTGCTGCTGACCGCCGTGCTGCGGGCCACCCATCCCTGGCTGCCGGCGCTCTTGGGCCGTCTGGGCCCCTGGGGCGCGGCCCTGGGCGCGGGGCTGGCGGCCGCCTGGCGGGGGCTGGTCTGGTTCCTGCAGCTGCCCTGGCGCCTGGTGCGCGGCATCGCCCGCACCTGGCGGGGCGCGGCCGAGACGGTCCAGGACGAGGCCGGGCGGCGGGTCGTCGTTCCTGCCGCCTCGCCGGCGGCGATCTCGTCCGTCAAGGCCCAGGCGGTGCCGGCGGTCGCCGCGACCCCGCGCATCGTGCATGCCCCGCCCGATCACGAGCGGTCGGCGGCGGGGGACGAGGACGGGCCGCTGCCGGCGACGGCGGGCCGCCGCGCCGCGGCGGGCGGTGAGGCCGAGGCGTTCCCCGAGGTCACCTCGGGGCTGGTGGACCCGGCGATGTCGTTGCCGCTGCCCGACCTCTCGGTGCTGCGCGAGCCGCCGACCGACCGCGTGGCCGTCTCCGAGGAACTGCTGCACGCCGCCGCCGACCTGCTCGAGGAGACGCTGCGCTCGTTCGGCGTCGAGGGCGCGGTCAAGGACGTGCGTCCCGGTCCCGTGGTGACCACCTACGAGTACCAGCCCGCGTCCGGGATCAAGGTCAACGCCATCGTGCAGCGCTCGGACGACCTGGCCCTGGCGATGAAGGCCCGCTCCATCCGCATGGAGGCCCCCATCCCCGGCAAGGCGGCCGTCGGCATCGAGATCCCCAACCCGACGCAGCAGATCGTCTCGATGAAGGAGGTCTACGTCCAGGCCGTCGACCGCATGCGCACACCGCTGAGCGTGGTGCTGGGCCGCGACGTCTTCGGCGAGGCGGTGACGATCGACCTCGCGGAACAGCCCCACCTGCTGGTGGCCGGCTCGACCGGCAGCGGCAAGAGCGTCTGCGTCAACGCCATGATCAGCTCGCTGCTGCTGCGCTGCGACCCCTCCCTGGTCCGGCTGCTGCTGATCGATCCCAAGATGCTGGAGCTGAACGTCTACAACGACATCCCGCACCTGCTGCTGCCGGTGGTGACCGACCCCAAGGACGCGCTGCGGGCCTTGAAGTGGATGGAAGCCCAGATGGACCACCGCTACCGGCGCCTCTCGCGCCACAGCGTGCGCAACATCGAGGGCTACAACCGCAAGGTGGCCGCCGGCGAGATCGCGGGCGACGACGGCGTCGCGGTCAGCGAGCCGATGCCGTACTACGTGTGCATCGTCGACGAGCTGGCGGACCTCATGATCCAGCTCGGCCAGGAGATCGAGATGCCGATCACCCGGATCGCCCAGAAGGCGCGCGCCGTGGGCATCCACCTGGTGCTGGCGACGCAGCGCCCGAGCGTCGACGTGCTGACCGGCGTGATCAAGGCCAACATCCCCTGCCGCATCGCCTTCCGGGTCATCCAGAAGAACGACTCGCGCACCATCCTGGACGCGAACGGGGCCGAGAAGCTCCTGGGCAAGGGCGACATGCTCTACCTGCAGCCGGGTCGGGCCACGCCGGTGCGCGTCCACGGCGCCTTCATCGACATCGAGGAGTGCGAGGCCCTGGCCGCCCACTGGCGCCAGTTCAAGGACGTGACGCGTCCCATCACCCTGGACGAGGAGCGCGAGGCGGCCACCGGGCTGGACCTCGAGGACGACCCGCTGTTCGAGAAGGCGCGCGAGATCATCGTGCTGTCCCAGCACGGCTCGACCTCGATGCTGCAGCGCAAGCTGCAGATCGGCTACGCCCGCGCCGGTCGGCTCATGGACCTGCTCGAACAGGCCGGCGTGGTGGGGCCGTTCATCGGCAGCAAGGCCCGGGAGGTCGTCATGAAACCCGACGACCTCAGCGCCCTGCGCGAGTTCGAGGAGGACAGCCTCACGTGAGCCGCCGCGCCGTCCACTGCCGCACCCTCGGCTGCGACAAGAACCTGGTGGACAGCGAGGCGCTGCTCGGCCGCTTCGCCGCGCGGGGCATCCCCGTCGCGGCCGACCCCGCCGACGCCGACATCTGGGTGCTGAACACCTGCGGCTTCATCGAGGCGGCCCGGCTCGACAGCTACGCGGCCATCGCCGAGATGTGCGCCGCCAAGGGCGCGCGCACCCTGGTGGTGACGGGCTGCCTGACCCAGGAGCACGGCGAGCGCATCGCGCGCGAACACCCGGCGATCGACCTGGTCAACGGCGTCGGCAACTTCGACCGCCTGCTCGACGCCCTCGAGCTCGGGCAGGACCGGGTCCCCGTCGCGAGGCCCGAGGACGTGCGTTACGACGGGATGGCCGACCGGCCCCTGCTGACGCCGCCGCACCTGGCCTTCATGAAGGTGTCCGAGGGGTGCAACTTCCGCTGCTCGTTCTGCCGCATCCCGCTGATCCGCGGCGACCAGCGCTCGCGGCCCGTGGCCGAGCTGGCCGACGAGGCCCGCCGCCTGGCGGCGCGCGGGGTGCGCGAGCTGATGCTGGTGTCCCAGAACACCAGCGACTACGGGCGCGGCGCCGGTGAGGACCTGTGCGATCTTGCGGCGGCGCTGGGGGAGGTCGACGACCTGCGCTGGCTGCGCCTGCACTACCTCTACCCTGGCCTGATCGGCCTGGACCGCTTCCGTCGCCTGCTCGACCTGCCCAAGGTCCTGCCCTACGTGGACATGCCCATCCAGCACGCTTCGCCGGCGGTGCTGCGCCGCATGAACCGGCCCTTCGACACCGAGAAGCTGGCGCGCTTCTTCGAGGAGCTGCGCCGCGAGCGCCCCGACCTGGTGCTGCGCACCACGCTGCTGCTGGGCTTCCCCGGCGAGCAGGAGGAGGACGTCGAACTCGCGGCCGATTTCCTCGAGCGCATCCGGTTTGACCACGTGGGCACCTACCGCTATTCTCCCGAGGCGGGGACCGCCGGCGCGGACTTCGACGACGCGCCCGACCCCGAGGAGGTCGCCGATCGCGAGGCCCGCCTCACGGACCTCCAGGTGGACATCGCCCGCGAGCGGCAGCTGTCCAGGCTGGGGGGCGAGTTCGACCTCGTCGTGGACGGCGTCGGCGACGGCGCCGAGTGGGGCGACCTGCTGGCCGATCTCGCCGACGGGGATCGGGCAGAAGGGGATCGGGAACCCGGGGCCGCCGATCCGCGTTCGCTGGCCGCGGGGCCGGTCGCCGTCGCCCGCAGCCGCCACTTCGCGTACGACACGGACGGGGTCGTGCTGCTCGACGGGCGCGGCCTCGCGGCCGGGGACTGGCTCACGGCCCGCTTCGCCGCCGTCACGCCCTTCGACGTCCTGGGCGTGCGCGCCGCGCCGCGGGGAAAGGAAGCCTGATGAGACTGATCGCCGCCGTCGCGACGGCCCTGGCCCTGAGCCTGACCCTGAACCTGGCGCCGGCCGGCGCCGCCGCGGCCCCGGGCGTCTCGCCCTTCGCCGCCGCCGGGCCCGACACCGTGCAGACGAACCTGTGGCTGGCCCGCGCCCTGTTCGCGGACATCGTGCGGGAGGCCGCCGCGGTCCTGCCGCCCGACAGCGCCAGCGTCGCGCTGCGCCCCCGTTCCACGCACACCGCGCGGCCGCTGTTCGAAACGGCCGTGTTCGCCGAACTGACGGCCGCCGGGCACGAGGTCCTGCTCGACGAGTCGGACGTGGGGGCGAACAAGACGGCGCCCGAGGTCCGGGCGGACTACGAGTTCCGCTACTACATCGAGGACGTGGACCTGAGTTACCCGCGCGTCGGCCGCCGCTTCGGCCTCTGGCGCCGCTGGCTGGACCGGGAGTTCCAGGCGGTCGTGCAGGTGACGGTGCTGGAAAAATCGACCGGTCGCCTGCTGCTCGACCGACGCCTGACCCGCGGCTACGCCGACCGGATCGCGGCGCGGCACTTCGCCGCCGTGAACGCGCCCGCCTACGAATTCACCGCCGCCGAGCCGGCCGAGGGCGGGATGCGCGCGATCCTCGAGGAACTCGTCGTCGTGGGCGCCCTGACCGGCCTCGTGGCGGTCTATTTCGCCAACTCCGGCAACTGATCCGCCGCCGGAACCCGGGAGGACACGTGCAGGCAACCCGTCCCACGCCGAGATGGCCGCTCCTGATCCTGGCGGCCGGCCTGGCCGCCGCGCTCGCCGGCTGCGGCTACACCAACCCCCATCCCGCCGGCTCCTACGAGCGCGCGCTGGCTTACGCCGACCGCGGCAAGCACCGCGAGGCCGTCGACGCCTACACCGCGTTCCTGCGCCGCAGCCCGACCGACAGCCTGGCCGCGCGCGCCCAGCTGGAGAAGGCCAGGTCCTACTTCGCCACCGAGGAGTACCCCCTCGCCGCGGTCGAGCTGCAGATCCTGCGCCAGGAGTACCCCAACAGCGAGCTGGTGGAGGAGGCCCTGTTCGAGGAGGCCCGCTCGCACCTGCTCCAGGTGGGCGGCGTGCAGCGCGACATCACGCCGGCCCGCGAGGCCCGGGTGCTGTTCCGCAGCTTCCTGCAGACCTACCCCGCTTCGACGCGGGCCGACGCGGCCCGCGCCCACCTCGTGGAGATCAGCGACGTGCTGGCGCTCAAGCAGCTCGGCGTGGTCGAGGTCTACAGCCAGCTGCACAAGCCCGACGCGATGGCGGTCACCCTCGACCGGCTCATCGCCGAGGAGCCGGAAACGCAGCACCGCGACCGGATCCTGATGGACCGCGCCCGCCTCGCGCTGCGCCGGGACGAGGCGCCGCGGGCCCGCGAAGTCCTGGAGATGCTGCTGCGCGAGCGCCCCGACAGCCGCCTCGCGCCCGAAGCGCGCCGGCTGCTCGACGGCTTGCCGGCCGCCGCGCCGTGAAGCCGGCCGTGACATGAGGCAGGCGGCGGCATGAGACTGGCGGCGACATGAGGCTGGCGGTGTTCGGCGGCGCCTTCGATCCCTTCCACAGCGGCCACCTGGCCGTGATCCGCGAACTGCTGGCCCGCGACCTCTGCGACCGGGTGCTGGTGGTGCCGGCGGGGCGCTCGCCCCTGAAGCCGCCGTCGCAGGCGACGGCCGCCGACCGCCTGGCCATGGTGCGCCTCGGCGTCGCCGGTCTCGACGGCGTCGAGGTCTGGGACGGCGAGCTCGATCGGGACGGCCCGAGCTGGACCGTGGACACGCTCGAGACGCTCGCCGGGCTTTACCCCCACGACCGGTTGCTCCTCGTGTTGGGGGAGGACGCCTGGCGCGGCCTGGCGGGCTGGCGCCGGCCGCAGCGCGTGCTGGAACTGGCCAGCCCGCTCGTGCTCGCCCGCGACGGGCGGGCGCCGGACCCGGCGACCCTGCCGCCGGGGTCGACGGTGCTGCCGGATTTCGCGGCGCCGGCCGCGAGCCGCGAGATCCGCGACCGCCTGCGGCGCGGCGAGCAGGCCGCGGACCTGCTGCCGCCGGCCGTCGC
>JAURXS010000271.1 GCA_030654305.1 bacterium
CGCGCGCTGCGCCTCGCGGCGCCAAGCGCGGCCCTCGCGCGCGATCGTCGCTCCTTCGAGCGCCCGCGCCACGGCCAACTTGACCTCCTCCATCTTCCAGGGCTTGCGCAGGTAGTTCACCGCGCCGCGGCGCATGGCCTCGACCGCGGTGTCGAGGTCGGCGTAGGCGGTCAGCATGATGACCGGCGTGCCGGGCGCCTCGCGCCGCGCCCCCTCGATGACGGCCAGCCCGTCCACCGGCGACATGCGCAGGTCGGTCAGCACCAGGTCGAAGCTCTCGCGGGCCAGGGCGGCCAGCGCCTCGGCGCCGCCGGGCGCGTCGACCACCTGGTGCCCCTCACCCTCCAGCAGCAGCCGCATGGTGACGTTCTGGCTCTTCTCGTCGTCGACGATCAGGATGCGGGCCATGGTGCCTCCGGTGTTTCCCCGCGCGGCAGCACGACAACCGCCTCGGCGCCGGGACCGTCGTCGCGGTCGCGCAGGGCGAGGGTGCCGCCGTGGTCCTCGATGACCTGGCGCACCACCGCCAGGCCGAGGCCGCTGCCCTGCTGCCGCGTGGTGAAGAAGGGCGCGAACAGCTCGTCCTGGCTGCGGCCGCCCAGGCCGTCGCCCTCGTCGCGCACCCGCAGTTCGACGCCGTCGCCGCGCGGCGCGAGCACGATCGTGACGACGCCCCCGCCGGGCATCGCGTCGCGCGCGTTCAGCAGCAGGTTCAGCAGGACCTGCTGCAGGCCGGGGCTGTCGCCGGCGATCGGACCGGCAACGCCGCGGTTCTCGACCTCGATGCGCACGCCCCTGCGCTCCAGCTCGCCCGCCGCCATCCGCGCCACGCGGCGCACCAGGGCTTCGAGGTCCAGGGGCTCGGGCCGCGGGGCGCCGCCGTGGCCGAAGGTCAGGTAGCGGGTCAGGATGCGGTCGAGGCGGTCGACCTCTTCGGGGATGAAGTCGGCCGTCGGCAGCTCGACGCCCAGCTCGCGCAGCTTGGCCGTCTGGATCTCGCCGGCGCCGCGGATGATGCCCAGGGGGTTGCGGATCTCGTGCGCGATGCCGGCGGTCATCCGCCCCATCGCCACCAGGGTCTCCTGGCGCTGCGCAGCCGCGCGGGCGCCGGCCAGCGAACGCTCGAGCCTCGCCACGACCAAAGCCATCGCCGACAAAAAGACCAGCACGGCGCCCACGCTTAACCAGGCGACGCGCCGCAGGTCGCCCAAGGCGCGGAAATACTCGGCCTCCGCGTCGACCGACAGCACGCCGGCGACCCGGCCGTCGGCGGTCCACACCGGGGCGAAGGCGCTCTTCTGGTACTCGTCCCCCACCTTCACCAGCGATCCCGGCTCGGGCGCGCCGCCGAGCGCGGAGGCGACGGCGGCGGGGTCGAGCTCCCAGTAGTAGTCGAGGTCGCCGCGGGCGACCCGGTCGGCCGCCGAGACCAGCACGAAGCCCTCGCGGTCGCAGAGCGTCAGCTCGCTCAGCCGGTTCTCGCGGCGGACCTCCTGCAGGCGCGAGCGCATCCAGACGAAGTCGAGCGTCTCCTGCGGGTCCAGGGCCCAGACCTGCAGCGAGTCGCCGTCGACGAGGTGGGCCGCCGTCGTCGCCACGCCCAGCAGCCGCTCGCCCAGGGCGCGCTCCAGGCTCGCCGCCGCCGAGGCGTGCAGCCGCAGCAGCGCCAGGCCGACGGCCGCCAGCACGGCCAGGTAAACGGCGGCGCCGGCCACTAGCCGGCGCTTCGCTCCGGCGGGCCGGTATGACGTCGTCATGGCGGGATCGGGGTGGTCAGGCGCCATGGTGCTGTTCGTGCCCTTCGGCCTGCTCGCGCGCGTGGTAGCTGGAACGCACGAGCGGTCCCGCCTCCACCCAGCCCAGGCCGAGGTCGCGGCCCGCGCGGGCGAGTTCGGCGAACTCCTCGGGAGCGTAGAAGCGCAGCACGGGGTGGTGGCG
>JAURXS010000272.1 GCA_030654305.1 bacterium
GCCGCCGCGACGGCCGGTTCCGGCTTCCACGTGGGTTGGAGCCTGCGGTGGTGACGAAAGGACGGATGATGACCGCTCGCCTGCCGCTGTTCGCCCTGCTGGCCGCGATCGGCCTGGCCCTGGGCTGCACCCAGGTCCCCGAGGCGCCGGACTACGACAACCCCCTGGACCCGCACGGGACGGGCGGCGATCCCTTCGGCGTCACGGCGTTCTACCTGTCCGGCGGCGTGATGGTGACCTGGACGGCCCTCGACCAGACCGGCGTGGCGGGCTACGACATCCTGCGCGCCGGCGGCGTGGACGGACCCTACAACGTCGTCGCCTCGGTCGTGCACCCGACGGCGCAGTACATCGACCGCGACTTCGCGCCGAACCTGCCCAACTACTACAAGGTCCGCGCCACCGACGCGTCGGGCAACGGCACGAACATCTCCTTCGTGACGGCCGCCCGCGTCGCAGCCCCGCCTCGCCTGACGATCGCCGACACCACCGTGTCCGCCACGCGCCACCTCGAACTGTCGCTCGAGGTCGCCATGGGCGACAGCGCCGCCGTCGACTCCCTGAGCAGCTTCGCCACCGCCGTCACCGCCGTCTTCGACGAGGAGGGCGCGGCCACGCTGCCCTGGGACCTCGGCGCCGCCCGGGCCTCCGGCGTCTGGAAGCGCATCTACGTGCGCGTCTACACGGCCGGCTTCGCCGGGACCGTCTACCTCGATTCGATCAAGGTCCGCTTCGCCCCCGACCTGAAGCTCGAGGGCAACCCGGCCACCCTCGCCGATCGCACCCCGGAACTGCGGGTCATCGGCGACGGCGTGACCATGATGCGCTTCGCCCCGGACCGCGCCTCGCTGGCGGCGGCGACGTGGCTGCCCGGCGCCCACACGCACGGCGACCACCAGCTGGGCGAACAGCTCGACGCGCAGATGGTCTTCGGCGAGTTCGCCTGCGACTTCGGCTTCACGGTGATCGACAGCGTCGCGGCGATCCCCGACGACCTGCAGCCCCTGACGCTCGTGGTCAACGGGGGCGCGGCGGCCACCAGCGCCCTGCTGGTCCCGCTGTCGGCCGTCGCGGCGGCGACCCACATGCGCTTCGCCGAGACGCTCCCCGAACTGGGCGTCGCGTCCTGGCGGCCCTACGCCGCGCAGACGACCTTCGCCCACAGCGCCTGCGCCGGCGACCCGGCCAAGACCGTCTGGGCCCAGTACCGCAACGACTGGGTCGCCGCCGACCCCGTGAGCGGCGGCTTCCAGTGGCTGCCGCCCGAGGCGCTGGGCGTGACGATCGCCGCGCCGGACACCGTGACCAGTGGCGAGGCCGCGACGATCGCCGGCACGGCCGTCGCCGGCACCTGCGGCGCGCCGTTGGATCTGGTCGAGGTGGATGCGGGGACGGGATGGCTGGCGGCGAGCGGGCTCGCGACGTGGACGTTCGCCTGGACCGCGCCCGCCGTCGACGACACCATGACGGTCACCGTCTCGGCGCGGGTGTCCGCGGGCGCCGACACGGCGACGGACGCGCACGACATCGTCGTGCTGCCGGAGTAGTCCAGAGTCGTCCGGAGTAGTCCGGAGCAGGCCGCGGGGACCGCTAGAGGCGGATCACCCGCGCGGCCGCGTTCTGCACGCCGAGGATCTCGACCATGTTCGAGACCCGGCCGACAGCGAGCTTCTCCCTCAGTTCGAACCAGTCGAGGCAGGTGCCGCAGCAGAGCAGCTCTGCGCCGGCGTCCCGCAGCACGCGCAGCTCGGGCAGGCACCCCGACCCCTCGCAGCACAGCTTCACGCCGGCGTTCATGAACAGCAGGTGGGACGGCGGGCCGCCCGCGGCCTGCGGCAGGCTGCGCAGCGCGGACAGCAGCAGCGCCTCGCCCAGCTCGTCGTCGCCGCGGCCCAGGCTCTCGCCGGCGATCAGGATCACGCTCCCGGACATGGACGCTCCCCGGTTCGGCGCGCAGGCTACTTCAGCAACGCCAGTTTCTCCACGCGCGACACCTCGTCGACCGAGTACCGCGCGAAATACACGCCGCTGGGCAGGACGCGCCCGGCGTCGTCGCACCCGTCCCACGCGGACTCGTGCCAACCCGCCGCGCTCTGCGTCTCCAGATCGCGCACCCGGCGCCCCCGCTGGTCGAAGACGGCGAGGCCGACCTCGCGGGCGCCGTTCGGCACGCAGTACTTCAGCACGGTCGCGGGGTTGAACGGGTTCGGCGAGGCCGGCAGCAGGCGCGCGACGAGGCCGGCGTCCGGCGTCTCCTCGGAACTGGTCGCGAACTCGCCGTCGAGGATCACCTCGTCCACCCACCAGCCGAAGCCGCAGAAGTTGCCGTCCTCGGCGGACCAGCCGCCGTCGGTGTCCAGCCGCAGCCGCAGGTCCAGCACCGCGAAGCCGTAGTCGTTGTCGCAGGCGCCGATCAGCGCCGACGGGATCTCCCAGGTGTCGGTGACGCAGGAGCTCGAGCCGGTCAGGGCGGCGATCTCCACCCAGGGTGCGGCGGGGTCGCCGGCGCAGCGGCCCTCGATGAAGGCGAAATCGTAGTCGGGCTCGATGTCGTAGCGGTGCCGCAGGGTGATCGCGGCCCCCGCCGAGACGCCCACCGTCGTCCAGGTGAAATCGAACCAGTCGTTGCCGTAGCCGGGGTTGCATTCGAACTCGGGATCGACGGTGCCGAACCAGAGCCCGCCGTCACCCGAGCAGGAGCCGGACAGACCCGCGTCGTGGTGGACGTAGCTGCGGCAGAACAGCCAGCCGTCGGTGCCGGTCTCGAAATTCCAGGCCAGCGACTTGTCGGCGGCGACCCGGGGCGCCCGCTTCGCGCCCAGCACGAAGTCGAGCGTCACGTCCTGGCCGGAAAGCGCGATGTTCTCCAGGGCGATGCCGGTCGGGTCGCAGACGTTGTCGGTCGCCGGGGGGATCGTGTCGTCGGCGAACCGGTCGCGGTCGCGCGCGCCGCTCCAGTCCGTCGTGTCGGCGCTGACCGCCGACCAGCCCGGCCAGGCGTCGCCGTTGTCGCCGCGGTTGTACGCGTCCAGCTGCAGCTGCAGCGCGACGTCGCGCGGGCCGTCCAGGTGCTCGATCCAGTCGCCGGGAGCGCTCGACCAGGGGCTGGCCTCGACCACGTCCACCAGGCGGCGCTTCTCGTCGCTGTTGCCGGTGGCCGCTTCGTCGACGTGGTAGACGACCAGGCCGGCGGCCTGGGGCAGCCCGGCGTCCACCTGCCGCCGGGTGAGCGCGGCGTCGAAACCCAGGGGCTGGCGGTTCTCGACCAGGAAGTACTCGTCCCCGGTCGCGACGCCGCCGCGGAAGATGCGGTAGGCCGCCGGGTAGGTCTCCGCCGGCGGGACCGTGACGCCCGGCAGGTCGGCGACGACCGCGACGGGGGTGATCCAGCCCAGCTGGGCCTTGCACCAAGCGGTCAGGTGCGAGGGGCTGCTGCCCGCCGCGTCGCCGGGGCGACGCCCCCAGGAGCCGCTGCCCATCAGGCACCACTCGCCGACGCCGCTGCTGCTGTAGTCGGTGTCGTAGAGATCGGGCAGTCCCAGCACGTGCCCGTACTCGTGGGCGAACACGCCCATGGTGATCTGCGAGCCGTCCGCCAGCTCTTCCGGCTCCACGGAGTAGCGCTTCAGCGCCACGCCGTCGGCCGTCGCCAGGGGCGTGCTGAAGGACCAGGAGTGCGACCAGATGTCGACGCTGTCGCCGGTCTGCTCGCGCCCGGGTCCGGCGTGCACGAAGAAGAGGGCGTCGACGAGGCCGTCGTCGTCGTAGGAGTGCGGCACGCCGTCGGGGCCGTCGTTGTCGTAGAGGGAGTAGTCGATGACCGGGTCGAGCTGGGTCAGCACCGCCGCGATCATCGACCGCACCTCGACGTAGCTGGCGGGGTCGAAGTTCGCGTACGGCGCCGACGCCGTGTGCCAGCCGGAGACCAGGCCCTGCACCTGGAAGAGGCCGTGGCTGTTCTCGAGGTAGAAGTCGTTCAGGCTGCCGGTGGGGTGGGTGCCGGCGCTGAACATCATCTCCTGGTAGGCCGCGGTTGGGTGGGCCGTCGCGTCGGCGGGGTGGTCGCTCCACCCCACGAGCACGACCAGGCAGGCGCCGGAGCCGGTCGTCGCGACGCCGAGGCCCGACTTGCGCGCGTCGCGGGACTCCCGGTACAACTCGGCTTCCGGCAGGCCGGAACCGGCCGCGCGGGCGGTCGCCGCGGTCCCAAGGCGGGCCAGCAGGTCGGGATCCGCGGCCACGGGCCGGGGATGGGCCGAGCCGCTCGCCGGCGGGGCGGCCAAGGCAAGGAACGGCAAACAGGCCAAGGCCCACAGCGTGGCCAGGCGCACCCTCATCGGAGCCTCCTTGCACCAGGAACGGCCGGACCGGCCGAATCCGCTAGATACTCTCATGATAAGGTCATTCCTCCCCGTCCGTCACCCCCTGTTCGGATCCCGGCCGGGGGACGCATATTCCTATCAAAGATATATGAATTGCGAAATTTATTGACTTTGAAACCGCTCTCTTCGTAACTGGGGTGTTGGAAATATCACATCGAGGGGCGTTCCGACGCTCTTCGCGCCCGCCCCTTCACCGCGCGAAGGAGACCAACATGCGCAAGTTCCTGACCGTGCCGGGACTTCTGTACCCGGCGCTGCTGCCGTTGGCGCTGCTGCTCGCCGCGACGGCCGTCGCCGGCGACGAGGGCGGCGGCGAGAAGCTCGACGGCAAGAAGCTCTTCAAGGAGCGCTGCAAGACCTGCCACGGCGCCGACGCCCCGGCCGGCGAGTACACGCCCATGTTCCTGATCCAGGAGCAGTGGACGAAGTTCTTCGCCGAGGACTACGCCGCCACGCACAAGGGCCTGACGGTGTCCGCGACGGACACCACCAAGGTCCTCGACGCCATCACCCCGGAGATGCTCGAAGCCATCCGCGCCTTCTGCCACGAAGGCGCCGCCGACTCCGAGCACCCCATGACCTGCGGCTAGACCGCACCAACCCGGAGGGGAACCTGCGATGAAGAAGCTCCTGACCCTGACCGCGCTGGCCTGCGTCGCCCTGGCGGGCGTCGCCGCCGCCGCGGACGAGGACGTGGCCGCCCTCGAGAAGCGGATCAAGGAACTCGAGCGGCGCCTGCGCCCGCTCGAGGTCCGCGCCGCCACCGACCGCGTCGACTTCAGCGGCGACCTGCGCTTCGAGCTGCACGACATCGACGCCGAGGTGGCCGCCTACTACGACGGCATGGAGTTCCAGAAGAACTTCGTGAACACGATGTTCTACATGAACCCCGGCTTCGCCAACCCGATGCCGACCTCGGTCGGCGTCATCGACGCCTTCGCCGCCAACCCGAACAACTACGGCGCGTACCACTCGTTCCTCGACAACCTGCAGTTCTCCGACCTGCAGGCTGCCTATGAGCAGTTCAAGTCGGACCCCGCCATGTTCCAGCAGATCATGGGCCTGCTGATGCAGGACCCCGACGTGCCGGTGGGGAGCTACGACTGGAAGAACGACATCTTCTACACGACGCGCCTGCGCCTGAACATGCAGGCCAAGATGGGCGACGACGTCAGCTTCGCCGGCCGCCTGTCGATGTACAAGCCCTGGGGCGACAGCTCCGGCGTCCAGGTCTTCAACGGCGCCGCCACGAGCATGAACATCGACGGCGCCACGACGCGCGTCCCCAACAGCGACCTGCTGCGCGTCGAGCGGGCCTACTTCAACTGGAACAACATCGCCGACACGTCCCTCTACCTGAGCGTCGGCCGGCGCCCGAGCACCGGCGGCCCGCCGCTGCACCTGCGCGACGACGAGCTGCGCGCCGGCACGCCGCTGGGCACCCTGATCGACTTCCAGTTCGACGGCATCACCGCCGGCTACAGCCTGAACGACCACTCGCACCTGCGCCTCTGCTACGGCCTGGGCTACGAGTCGGGCTTCGGCAGCGCCGAGAACCTGAAGTCGCCCGCCGACCGCATGAAGGACGTGCACTTCCTGGGCGTGAACTGGGACCTCTACGACAAGGACGACACCTTCGTGCAGGGCACCGTGGCCCGCGCCTTCGACGTGACCGACGGCTTCAACGGCCTGG
The DNA here is from genome assembly GCA_030654305.1 of bacterium. Lineage (NCBI taxonomy): Bacteria > bacterium. The sequence goes on from JAURXS010000272.1 coordinate 6,076, forward strand.
TCGTGATGCCCGTGAACCCGCTGACCGGCATGTCCGTGCCCGCGGGGATCGTCATGCGCTACAGCCCGTCGGCCAACCTGGGCGACATCGACCTGGCCAGCCTGATGGCGATGCGGCAGTGGCGGGGCTTCGACTTCTTCGCCAGCTACAGCTACATGAAGTCGCGCCCCGACGCGGTGACCACGCCCTTCGGCGGCCTGTTCTGCGACCCGTTCGACGTGCCGCAGGAGCAGGACGGCACCATGTTCTACGCCGGCGCCCGCTACGGCTTCGCCGACGAGAAGACCAAGGTCGGCGTCGAGTTCAACCAGGGCAGCCAGTACTGGTTCAACTTCTCCCAGGGCGCCGACGACGTCTTCGCGCCCAAGACCGCGACCCGCGGCGAGGTGTGGGAGCTCTACGTCACCCACCGCATCACGCCGAAGTTCGTCGCCAAGCTGAACTTCATGGACTACCAGTACGACTACAGCGGCTCCGGCTGGCACCTGGGCGCGCCGAAGGACCTGGACCAGCAGCAGATGCTGGGCTTCCCGTCCTACAAGAACGCCACGAAGCTGGCCCTGAGCATGACGGCCCGCTTCTAGCGGGCTCGGGGCGGTTGTGATGAACACGGGAGGCGCGATGAAGCACGCGATCATCCTCCTGGCGGTCCTGGCGGTCGCCGGCCCCTCGCGGGCCGGCGACGCGCCGGTCTCGACGCACCAGGAGTACTTCGAGCACTACGAGGGCACCGCCACCTGCCTGGGGTGCCACCAGGAGGAGGCCGAGTCCTTCTTCCACTCCCAGCACTACCAGTGGCGCGGCGAGACGCCGGGCCTCGTCAACGGCGAGGGCCGGCGGCTCGGCAAGCTGAACACCATGAACGACTTCTGCACCAGCCCCGGCGCCAACTGGATCGGCAACGTCACCAACAGCGACGGCGCGGTGCTGGCCCAGGGCTGCTCGAAGTGCCACGCCGGCCTGGGCCGGCGCCCGGAGCCGGTGATGAGCCGCGAGCAGCTCGAGAACATCGATTGCCTGATCTGCCACGCCTCGGGCTACCGGCGCGACCTGTACCAGGACGCGGCCGGCGAGCCCGTCTGGAAGCCCATCCTCTGGCGCAACCAGCCCGGCCTCGACTCGGTGGCCAAGCGGATCTCCCTGCCCAAGCGCGAGATGTGCCTGCGCTGCCACGCCGGCGCCGGCGGCGGCCAGAACTACAAGCGCGGCGACATCGAGTACGCGCTGGCGACTTGCGACCGCGACTACGACGTGCACATGGGTTCGGACGGCCAGGACATGGCCTGCACCGGATGCCACACCGGCGCCGACCACCGCGTGCGCGGCCGCGGCGCCGACCTCTCCGGCACCGACGTCCCCGGCCCGCGGCTCACCTGCGCCGAGTGCCACGACGAGGCGCCGCACGCCGAACCGGTCCTGGACGCCCACGTCCGCCGCGTCGCCTGCGAGACCTGCCACATCCCCACCTTCGCCCGCACAGACGCGACGGACATGAACCGCGACTGGTCGACACCCCAGCGGCACGAGGAGGCGAACAAGTACTCCGCGACGATCACGCTGGAGAAGGACGTCGTGCCCGCCTACGCCTGGTGGAACGGCAAGTCCCGCCTGCAGCCCCTCGGCGAGCCGGTCCACGTCGAGAAGGACGGCACGGTGGGGATCATGCTGCCGCAGGGCTCGCGCAAGGAGCGCGACGCCAGGATCTACCCCTTCAAGCTGCACCGCGGCCGCCTGCCGGTGCTGTCCGACGAGCGCTGGCTCGTGCCCATCGCGGTCGAGGAGTTCTTCGCCGACGGCGACATCGACAAGGCCGTGCGCGAGGGCGGACACGAGGCCTACGGGCGCGAGGACGCCGACTACGAATGGGTCGACGTGAAGCGCTACATGGGCATCTACCACGGCGTGCGCCCCGTCGAGCACGCCCTGCAGTGCCTGGACTGCCACGGCGAGGGGGGGCGCCTGGACTGGGCCGCCCTGGGCTACGGCGAGGATCCGGTGCGCAAGCGCCTGAAGTAGCGCGGCCGGAAACCGGCGACGAAAAGAACGGCGCCCCGTCCGCAAGGACGGGGCGCCGCCGTGCATGGGCGCGGATCAGGGGTCAGTCGGCGTCCGCGTCCACCACTTCGATGTCGCCCAGGCCCAGCTCGCGCAGCCCCGGCTCGATCACCGCGCGATCGCCCACGATCACCAGCTTCATCGCCTCGGGGTCGATGTGCTCGCGGGCCATGCGCGCGGCTTCGTCGGCGTCGACCGCCTCCACGCGCGCGCGGTAGGTCGTCCAGTCGTCCAGCGGCAGGCCGTACAGCACCAGCTCGCCCAGCTGGCCGGCGATCCCCTGGATCGTCTGGAACCGCTGGGGGAAGGACTTGATCAGCTGGTTCTTGCCGGCCGCCAGCTCGGCGCCGGTGAGGGGGCGCTCGCCGCGCACCTCGCGCAACTCCTTCAGCAGCTCGGCCACCGACTCCTTGGTGTACTGCGTCTGGACCGGAGCGTTGGCCAGGAACAGGCCCCCGCCGGCCATGGTCATGCTCGTGCTGCGCGCGCCGTAGGTGTACCCCTTGTCCTCGCGCAGGTTCATGTTGATGCGCGACATGAACTGGCCGCCCAGCGGCGTGTTGAGCACGTTCAGGGCCAGCACGTCGGGGTCGCGGCGCGCCAGGCCGGGCTGCCCGAGCAGGATCACGCTCTGCTGGGCGCCGGGGCGGTCCACGAGGCAGATGCGCGCGCCGGTACGCGGGCGGGCGGGCGGCACGACCACGGCGGGCGCCGGCCGCGGCTCCCAGCCGCGCAGCGCGCGGGTGACGGCGGCGACGGCCTCGTCCAGCGTGATGTCGCCCACGACCACCACGGCCGCGTTGTCGGGCCGGTAGTACGTCTCGTGGATGCGCACGAGATCCTCGCGCGTGATCGCCGTCACCGACGCCTTGGTGCCCGTGCCGCTGAACGGCTGCGCGTAGGGGTGGCCCTCGCCGAACATCAGCTTCTGGAAGACCGTGTAGGCGGTCTGCTCGGGCTCGACCGACTCCTGGCGGATGCGGCCGAGGTACTGGCTGCGGATGCGCTCCAGCTCGGTCGCCGGAAACGAGGGGCGCATCACGACCTCGCCCAGCAGCGACAGGCCGGCGTCGAGGTTCCGCTTCAGGACGCCGAGGCTGACGTAGGAGCCGTCGAAGCTGCTGGAGGAGCCCAGCTGGGCGCCGAGGTCGCGGGCGAGGTCCGAGATGGCCAGCGCGGCGGGGTCGTGCGTGCCCACGTCCAGCATGTCGGCGGCCATCGCCGCCGCGCCCGGCCGGCCGGCCGGGTCCGCGGCCCAGCCGCAGCGCACCACGAGGTTGACCTGCACCAGCGGCAGCTCGTGCTTCTCTACGAGGTAGAGCTTCAGTCCGTCCGGCAGGTCGGCCGTGAGGATCGGCGGCGGCGCGAAGGCGCGCTCGCGGCCCGGCCCGGGCATCGCGTCGCGCTCGACCACGAGGTCGGTCGCCGCGGGCTTGCCGCGCGGCACGACGTGCAGCACGGCGCGCCGCGCGGGGTCCAGGTACCGGTGGGCGGCGGCCGTCACGCCCGCGGGCGTGGCGGCGCGGTAGCGGCCGAGGTCCTGCGACAGGAAGCCGGGATTGCCGGTGCGCACGTTGTAGCCGTTGAGCAGGTCGGCGCGGCCGCCGAAGCCGCCCACGCTCTCCAGGCGGCGGATGAACCTCACTTCGAAGCCGGTCAGGGCGCGGGCGAGCTCGTCCCGCGCGACGCCCTTGTCGAACAGGCGCCGCAGCTCCGCGTCGACGGCCTGCTCCAGTTGCGCGATCTCGACGCCCGGCTTGGCCGTGACCTCGACCTGGAAAACGCTGCCGATCTCGCGGGAACCCTGCCACGCCGAGACGTCCTGGGCGATCTGCTGCTCGTAGACCAGCGCCTGGTAGAGGCGCGACGTCTTGCCGCCGGTCAGGACCGACGCCAGCAGGCCCAGTTCGGCGTCGCCGGGCGCGTACAGCGCCGGCGTGTGCCAGGCCATCAGGAGCCGCGGCAGCTCGACGTCGTCCTCGGCCGTCGCGCGCCGCTCGCCCTCCAGCACGGGCAGCCACTGCCGGATGCGCTGCACGGGCCGCCCCGGCGGGATCGTGCCGAAGTACTTGGCGATGAGCGCCTTCGCCTCGGCCGGGTCGAAGTCGCCGGCCACGCACAGGCTGGCGTTGTTCGGCGTGTAGTAGAGCGCGAAGAAGTCCGCGACGTCCTGCTTCGTGGCCGCGGACAGGTCGTCCATGCTGCCGATGACGGTGTGGCTGTAGGGGTGCTCGGGGGGGAACAGCAGCTTCGTCATCATCTCGTCGGCCACGGCGTAGGGCTCGTTCTCGCCCTCGCGCTTCTCGTTCTGGACGACGCCCTTCTGGTTGGCGAGGCGGTCCTCGGTCATCGCCGGCACCAGGAAGCCCATGCGGTCGGACTCGAGCCACAGGGCCAGCTCCAGCTGCTCACTCGGCACGTTCTCCCAGTAGTTGGTGCGGTCCACGTTGGTCGAGCCGTTCACCTGGCCGCCCACGCGCTGCAGCGGCGCGAAGTAGTCGTCGTCGTGGTGCTGCGACCCCTGGAACATCATGTGCTCGAACAGGTGCGCGAAGCCGGTCCGGCCGGTCTTCTCGTTCTTCGAGCCCACGTGGTACCAGACGTTGACCGCCACCGAGGGGATCGTGTGGTCCTCGTGCAGGATCACCTCGAGCCCGTTCTCCAGGACGTACTTCTCGAAGGGGATCTCGGGCAGGTCCGCGGCGGCCGCGAACGCGGCGCTCGCGAGGACCAGCAACAGGGGCGTGAGACGGCGCATCGCGACAACTCCTCGCATCTCAGGTGAAGGCGGGCATGTCCTTACGGAATATCGCTCACCCGGTTGCATCCGTCAGCCAGGCATTTGTCGACATGGGCTGGACAGAATCAAGACAAGCGGCCATCTTGACCCCGGCAGGGTCACGACGAAACGAAACCAGAGTCCAGTTCCAGGGGGCGCCATGACCACCGAAAACGGCCGGCAGGGGCCGGAAACCCCGCGCCACTCCATCGCCGTGGTCTCGCGGCGCACCGGGGTCAACCAGCTCCTGCTGCGCGCGTGGGAGCGGCGCTACGGGGTGATCGTGCCGGGCCGGACCGCGACCGGGCGCCGCCTGTATACCGACGCCGACATCGAGAAGCTGCTGCTGCTGCGCCAGCTGACCGACGCCGACCACCGCATCGGCGACGTGGCGCACCTCCCGATCCCCGAACTGCGGGCCCTAGCCGCCGTCGCTCCGGAACCGTCGCCGCGGCAGACGACGGGTCCCGCCGCCGTGGACAGTGCCGGCGACCTGCTCGACCGGGCGATCGACGCCGTCCGGGCCCTGGACCACGCCGCGCTCGAGCGCCTGCTCGAGCACGCCGCGGTGGCGATGAGCAAGCCGGCCCTGCGCCGCGACCTGATCGTGCCGCTCATGGTGCGCATCGGCGAGCTCTGGCGCTGCGGCGACCTGCGCGTGGCCCAGGAACACATGGCCTCGGCCATCGTGCGCAGCTTCCTGACCACGATGAACGCCCGATACCCGATCCCGGCCGGCGCCCCCACCCTGATCGTCGCCACGCCCGTCGGCCAGTGGCACGAACTGGGCGCCCTGATGGCCGCCTCGCACGCCCTGGAGGCCGGCTGGGACGTGCTCTATCTCGGTGCCAGCCTGCCGGCCGAGGAGATCGCCGCCGCCGCCGCCAGCCGTCGGGCGCGCGCCGTCCTGCTGAGCCTTGTCTACCCCGCGGCCGATCCGACCGTCGACGCAGAGCTTCGCCAACTGCGACGGCTCCTGGAACCTGGCGCGGTCCTGCTGGTGAGCGGGCGGGCCGCGGCCAGCCACGGCCCGCTCCTCGCGGAACTGGGAGCGCGAATGATCCGGGATCCGGAGTCCTTCGATCACGCCCTCAACACGCTGTAATAAAATCATTTAAGAAATTCATGGCCGCTAGGGGGAGCCTGCTCCCCCATCCCCACCCCCCTTTGTTTATGTTTGTATATAAAATG
>JAURXS010000273.1 GCA_030654305.1 bacterium
CCGGCCCGCCGGCGTTGAAGCGGCTCTGCGGCGTGGCCAGGATGCGCCGTTGAACGGATCGGTGTCTTGGGCTACGTTGTCCTGGATTCCGCCGGTCGCCGGCCGGCCCCAGATCGACGAGACCGACGACGACGACCCTGACGATGAGGGAGCGACGTGGCGACGGACCCCTACCTGGACGACGAGCAGCAAGGCGGCGGCTTCAACCCCGCGGACCTGCTGCGCACCTTCCTGCGGCGCAAGTGGCTGTTCATCGTGCCGTTCGGGCTCTGCCTGGGCATGGCCTTCGTGGCGATCCGCACCATGGAGCCGGTCTACTACGCGGGCGGCCAGATCAAGGTGCTCGCCGAGCAGACGACCTCGCGCACCCTCAGCGAGGGGATGCCCCGGTACACCCGCTCCAAGGAAGCCGACGCCGAGACGATGGTCCTGATCCGTTCGATCATCACGAGCCCGCGCTTCCTGGAGCGGCTGGTGCGCGATCTGGACCTGACCTCCTCGGACCTGCTGACCGAACAGGACCGCCTCGACATCCAGGCCGCCGGCCGCGAGCCGGCCGAGGCCCTGGTCAGCAGCCTCAACCGCTGGATCCGCATCGACAACGACGACACGCACATCTTCCGCATCGGCGTGCGCCATTCCAACCCGGACCACGCCTACAAGATCGCCCAGGAGATCCTCACCAGGTTCGTCCAGGAGGAGCAGGAGGGTCGCCAGTCGCGTTCGACGACCACGCGCGACTTCCTCACCGAGCAGCGGGAGAACTACGAGAACAACCTGGCGGAGGCCCAGCGCCGCCTGACCAACTACCAGCGCTCCATGCTGACGAACTCGCTGGCGGGCAACCCCGTCAACGAGCAGAACCTGGCCCAGGCCGAGATCGCCCGCACCCGCCTCGAGCGGCAGGCGCGCGACAACCGCCAGCAGACGCTGCCCCAGCGTCAGTCCGAGTCGCGGGCCGTGCTGCCGGCGTCGGACCAGCTGGCGGCCCAGGTGCGGGCCGAGCCCGAGTTCGCGGGCTTCGTGCGCGAGATGATCGCCCTGGAGATCGCGGCCGAGGAGGCCCAGCTGACCGGCGCCCGCACCGCCGTCGAGCAGCAGAATTTCGTGGGTACCAAGCGGCTCGAGTTGGACACGAAGCTGCGCGCCCGCGTGCGCACCGAGTACCCCAGCCTCGCGGCCGCCGGGCAGGGCCAGGTCTCCCAATACATCTTCTGGCTGCTGTACGCGGACGTCCACGACGCCGTCGCCCGCGCCGTCGCGGGTTACGTCCAGGACTACCGCAACTTCATGACCCGCCAGCCGGAGCAGGCCGCCACCCTGGCCGGGCTCCAGCGCGACGTCGAGGCCGCCCAGGAGCTGCTGCGCACCATCGGGCAGGACATCAACCGCGAGAACATCAGCCTCGCGGCCAGCATGTCGGAGATCGGCTACCGGATCGAGGTGTACCGCACGCCGCGCCGGCCGAACACGCCGATCGAACCCGACAAGAACAAGCTCAGCCTGATGGGCTTCGCGCTGGCCCTGGCCCTCGGGTTCGGCCTGGTGGTCGTGGCCGAGATGATGGACCGCTCCTTCAAGTCCGTGCGGCAGATCGAGCGCACGCTGGGGCTGAAGGTCATCGGCACCCTGCCGGTGGTGACCGAGGGCGCGCCGTTCGCAACGGTCCGCCGCCGGCGGGTCCTGCTGTGGGCCCTGATCGTGGTCTCGATCCTGGCCCTGGCGGCGGTCGGATTCCTGTGGCTCTACCCGCGGCTGGCCTAGGCGCGCGAAGGGACGGCATGGCGATCAAAACCAAGATACCGAAGCGGCGGCCGGGGTACGACAACGAGTCGCCCCTGGCCATCGAGCTGCGCCGGGTGATGATCCGCCTGAACCGGGAGCTGGATCTCGAGCGCAAGCGCTGCATCATGGTCACCAGCTCCGAGCGCGGGGAGGGCAAGAGCCTGTTCGCCCTGCACTTCTCGCAGGTGCTGGCCCACCACATGCAGAAGCGGATCCTGCTGGTCGACGGCGACATGCGACGGCCCGTGCAGCACACGGTCTTCAACGTGGCCCTGCACCCCGGTCTCGCGGAGTACCTGCGGGGCGACGAGGCCCCGATCGCGCCGCGCAAGACCCACCTCGCGAACCTGGACTTCCTGCCGGCCGGGCGCGCGGGCGACAACCCCAGCCTGCTGCTGCAGGAGGGCCGCGTGCGCCGCGTCTTCGAGGCGCTGAAGCAGGACTACGACGTGGTGGTGCTGGACTGCCCGCCGGTCGTCCCGGTCAGCGACCCCCTGCAGTTCGTGGACGTCTGCGACGGCGCCATCTACCTGGTGATGGCCGGCCGCACGCCGCGCGACCTGTGCGAGCGCGGCGTGGGCATCCTGCGCAGCGTCGGCACGAACATCATCGGCGTGGTCGCCAACAACCTCGGCGAGGTGCTGCCCTACTACTTCGACCACAAGTACTACGGGTACGGCGAGCGTCGGGAGGGGACGCGGGCGGACTGAGCGACCGGCGCGGCCGCGACATCGAGAAGGGCGCCTCCCGGACGGGGGGCGCCCTTCGTCGCGTCGGGCTTCGCGGCCGCTAGACGGCCTTGGCCTTGAAATCCTTGCCGGCCCAGCCCTTGGCGGCCACCAGCAGGACCGTCGAGACCATGGCGATCAGCGCGTAGTAGAGCCACATGGTCTGGGGTTCGCGGGGCCCCTCGGCGGGGCAGTACTTCTGGATCATGGCGCCGGAGTACAGCGGCACCAGCATCTTGGTCAGGAACCAGGGGAACTGGGCCACGCCCATGTAGGCGCCGGTGCGGCCCTCCGGGGCGATCTCCGCCGCGTACTGCAGGAAGCGCGGCTGCCACATCGCCTCGCCCATCGTCGTGATGAACAGGAACGAGAGCACCAGCCACATGTTGGTCCCGAGGGCCAGCAGGAAGGCGGGCGCCGCCATCACGAAGGTGCCGAGCATCATCATGTTGTAGATCTTCTTCTTCTGGGTCAGCGCGGTGACGATGGGCACCGCGATGAAGATCAGGATCGGGTTGAGGTTGGAGAACAGCTCGAAGCGCTCGCTGACCACGCCCGTGAAGGCGCGCGCGAAGTACTGGGGCAGCACCAGCCAGTTGTAAGTGAACAGGGTCTGCACCGGGATCAGGGCGAAGATGAAGAAGAAGAACTTCGCGTCCGACAGGGGGTGGTTGGCCAGCCAGCGGTAGGCGGGCAGGCCCCAGCGGCGGTAAAGCACCAGCACCGCGGTGGTGGCCGCCATCAGGCCCCACACCGCGGTCCGCGCGGTCGCGGGCAGGAAGTAGATGCTGGCGGCGATCGCCACCAGGGTCGCCCACAGGTGGATCGGCACGCGGCGGTCGGGATCGAAGGCCTCCAGGGCCTTGGCCGCCGTCTGTTCGGCGGTGTCGACGGCGCGCCCGGAGTCCAGCCGTTCCTGCTCGTTCTCCCGCTCGATGCGCGCGATGGCGGCCAGCTCGACCTTGCGCGTCAGGATGAACAGCGTCGCCAGCAGCGCCAGCACCGTCAGCGACGTGTAGAACCAGTAGGCGCCGGTGATGCCGACGGAGTGGCGCACGCCGCTCATGAACGAGGGGAACCAGCCGCCCAGGTTCATCAGCGCGTAGAGCATGGCGTAGCCCATGGCGGCGGTCTTGGGGCTGGTGAACTTGCGCACGCCGGCGTAGGCCGCGGGCATGTACATGCCGTAGCCGACGACCACCAGCAGGATGCCGCCCATGGTCATCAGGTGCAGGGGGGACCAGAGGCCCGTGTCGGGGAACACCGACGGCGCGGCGCTCATCACGATGCGCCCGGCCAGCAGGAAGACGAAGGCCGTCAGCAGCGTGCGGCGGATGCCCTTGCGGTCGGCGATCGAGCCCAGGAAGAACATCGAGATCGTGATGCCCGCGGTCAGCACCATGACCATGTGGTGCGAGTGGATGTCGTTGTTCGGCACGCCCTCGAAGATGAAGTCCGAGAAGTGCATCGCCAGGTAGCCCAGCATGCCGAAGTAGACCCAGCCCTCGATGAAGTAGGCGAGGTTGATCCCCCAGAGCGCCCGCGGGGCGTGGGCGAGATCGACGAAGGGTTGCAGGATCTCCCGCAGCGGGCTCTGCTGGGTGGTCGGGGGGGGAGCTGACATGGGTCGGGCCAGCCTTTCCGTTGGAGGGGAGCGCTCGTCGCCGGGCCGGGCGACAGGGAATTGTGGCCGCCGCGAGGCGAGGCGGTGAAACTCTGGTCAGATTAGGGAGTTGCGGGGCGGATTGCAACGGGAAAGGGCGGGCGCGGAGCTCCATCGCTTTCGTGATCCCTGGGATCGTGATAGGATCGTTGTCGGTCGCTTGTCGTGTTCGACGAGCCTGGAGGTGCGCATGAGCTGCAGGTTAGGGTCCGGAGTCACCGTTGTCGTTCTGCTCGGTTCCCTGTTCCTGCCGGCGGCTGCCACGGCCGAGAACTACAACGCCGGCACGGTGGGCTTCCAGTACCGGCAGTTGCCTTGGGGGGAGTACGCCGGGGAATTCCAAGCCTCCGGCCGCTGCCTGTCCGTGTCGCCCATGCCGAGCGAGACCGAGCAGGTCGTGGGCGGCCAGTACGTGACGGTCGCAGACACGACCACCGCCTTCTGGTATGCAGCCGCCCTGGAAGCCGACCAGACCGTGGACCTGGCCCTGTTGTGGGTGCGTCGGGCGGGGTACATCATCCCGCAGGGGGATTATCCCGTCGATGCCCTGGGCCGAACCGTCATGTTCGTCTTCGTGGACGGGATCACCGACTTCACGCCGCCGGTCGACCCTGTCGGATTCGACCCCGCGGTGTGGCTCGACGGCTTGACCTGCGAACATCTGTTCCTGGCGATCGCCGGTACGGTCCACATCCAGATGGCGGGGCTCAGGGGCTTCGACGGGACATTCGACGGCACCGCCCTGGACACGGGGCTGATGCTCGCGGAATTCAACGATGGGATGTTCGAGCTCGAAGGCGTCTGCATCGCCAACGAAGCCGCGAATTGGGGGAGCGTGAAAGCCGCTTTCCGCTGACCCGCACGCCGTCACGGCAAGGCCGGCCTCCTCCGGGAGGCCGGCCTTCTGCGTAGCCGTTCGCGAGATCAGCCCAGCGCCGCGGCCAGCCGCTCCCGTACCTCGCGCCGCACCGTCGCCGCCAAATCCTCACACCGCGCCAGCGCCTTCTCGGCCCGCGCCCGCGCGTCGTCGGCGAAGCCGGGCGCCGCGCCCTGGTCGAGCTCCTTCAGCGCGGCCAGGTTGATCAGGACGTTGTAGTACGCGCCCTCGGCGCCGGCCATGGCCGTCAGGGCGGCGACGCCCGCGTCGGACAGCGAGTTGGCGTTGCCGATCCGCGCGATCTCCCCGGCCAGTTCCAGCAGCTCGGGACAGGCCTCGAGCACCGACAGCGGGACCGTCGTGGCCCCGCGCGTGGCCTCGGCCACCGCGAGGCCGCGCTGCTGCTGCTCGGCGGGCGTCCTGCGGGGCAGGCCGAAGGCCGCCATGACCTTGTTGAAGGCCGCGGTGTCGTCGTCCATGGCCCGCAGCAGGCGGTCCTTGAGGTCCTGGCCGCGCTCGGCGATCCCGCAGCAGCGCGCCTGCGCCGCCTCGTAGCCCGCCTTGCCGACGGTGAGGTTGGCGACCATGGCCGACAGCGCCGCCGACTGCGCGGCCGCCAGCGCGGCGACCGAGCCGCCGCCGGGGGCGGGCGAGTCGGTGGACAGCTCGTCGAGGAAGGCGCGGTTGGTCATCGCGACCAGCGGCCCGTCGACCAGGCCGGCCCGGTACTCGATGATCTTGTCGTCGGCCTCGAAGCGGCCGAGGTCGCGCAGGCCGAGGCTCTGGATCGCCGTCTCGATGAGCTGGCGGCGGGGCAGGCCCGCCGACAGGCCGGCCCGTCGCTGGTAGTGGACGCCGGCGGCCAGCAGGTCGCCCTCGGGGATCAGCCCGACCAGCTCGCTGCCGGTCACGCGCACGCCGCGGTCCCGCGCTGCGGCGCGGCAGGCCTCGAAGGCTTCGTGGGGCTTGGTGACGGTGGTGTCCACGAGGTTGATCGAGACCTGGGCCCGGTCGTACTCGGGGATGACCCAGCCCACGGCCTTGCAGGCCGGCAGCCGGTACGGGCCCGGCACCAGCACGGTCTGCCCGGCAGCGTCCTTGACGATCTTGCCGGCGGCGTCGCGCTGCGCGCGGCCGGCCTCCTTGATGTCCAGCGCGATCTCCCCGGCCAGCTTCTTGCTGCGGGTGTTGAGGTTCACGTTGTAGGCCACCAGGAAGCCGCGGGCCGCGACGTTGGTCGCGCCGGTGCGGGCGGTGCGCTCGTCCCAGGCGTTGGGGCCGAAGTCGGGCGCCCAAGCCGCGGTGCCGAGCTTCTCGCGCAGCGCCTCGTACTCGCCCTTGCGCACGTCGGCGAGGTTGCGCCGCTCCGGGCGCGCGGCCGCGCTCTCGTAGAGGTAGACGGGGATCGACAGCTCGCGCCCGATCCGCTCGCCGACGCGGCGGGCGAGCTCGGCGCACTCCTGCATCGTCACGTCCCGCACCGGCACGAACGGGCAGACGTCGGTGGCGCCGTGGCGGGGGTGCGCGCCGTGGTGGCGCGACATGTCGATGAGCTCGGCGGCCCGTTTCACCACGCGGAAGGCGGCCTCGGCCACGCCGTCGGGCGTGCCGATGAAGGTGATCACGGTGCGGTTGGTTTCCGCGCCCGGGTCCACGTCCAGCAGCGAAACGCCGTCGACCTCCGCGACGACGGCCGTGACGGCGTCGATGACGGCCCGGTCGCGGCCCTCGCTGATGTTGGGGACGCATTCGACGAGCTTGCTCATGGGTGACCCTCCGGCTGCGGTGGCGCGGGAATAGCCATGCGGCCGGCGGCCGGCCACGGGGGAGAAGATAGCCCCCCGGCCGGGGGAATTCCAGCCGCGGGGGGGGCGTTTCGCCTTGGCGGGCAACGACCTCGACCGGAGCGGTTGCCGACGCCCGCGGGCGTGCCTATATTCGCGCCATCGCCGGGCCGTGGCGATGATCACGGGCCCGGAAGCAAGTATAATCGCCCGACTCCGACATCCGAACGAAAGGCCCGACGATGTATCGCCACGACCCCAGCGAGAGGATCGCCATCTTCATCGATGGCGAGAACATCCACTACAGCGCCAAGCACATGAACATGCGGCTCGACTACATCAAGATGTGCAAGGCGCTGGCCGGCGACCGACGACTGATCCGCGCGACCTTCTACACGGCCATCTCGAACCAGAGCGAGGGGAAGATCGATTTCATCAACTTCCTGAGGCTCAACGGGTTCCGCGTCGTGACCAAGGAGCTGCGCAGCTTCACCGAAGCCGAGACGCAGCAGCGCTTCTTCCGGGGCAATCTCGACCTGGACATCGCCATCGACATCTACGAGATGCTGCCGGGACTCGACACGGTCATCCTCTGCTCCGGCGACGGCGACTTCGTGCGCCTGGTCGAGAGCGTCTCGCGCCACGGCAAGCACGTGGAGGTCTGCGCGCTGCGGGAGATGACGAGCACCGACCTGATCGCCGTCTCGGACGAGTACATCGACCTCGGCACGATGCGCGACCACCTGGCCCTCGACGCGCCCCCGCCCGAGCGCCGCGAGGACGGCCCCCCGCAGAGCCAGATCCGCAACGACCTCGACAGCGCCCGCATCGACTACAACGCGATCGAGTACTAGGCCGGCGTCCCCGCCGCTCCGCCCGCGCCGCCGCCGAGGGAGTCCCGGACCCCTCGGCGGTAGGCTTCCTGCAGGCGGCGCGTGACCGGTCCGGGCGCGCCGTCGCCCACCGGGACGCCGTCGACCGCCGTCACCGGCACGATCTCTTTCACCGAACCGCACAGGAACACCTCGTCGGCGCCGGCGGCGTCGGCCGCCGTGACGTCGGTCTCGTCGCAGGGCAGGCCCAGCCGCGCCGCCGCGTCGAGCACCAGCGCGCGCGTGCGGCCGCCGAGCAGCCCCCGCGACAGCGGCGGGGTCGCGAGGCGGCCCCCGCGGACGACGAAGACGTTGCTGGTGGCGCCCTCGAGCAGCCGGTCCCGCTCGTCGCAGATCAGGGCCTCGGCGCAGCCGCGGCGGCCGGCCTCGCGCAGGGCCAGCACCGTCGGCAGGTAGTTCAGCGACTTGACGCCGGGGGAGTTGCCGCGGCGGAAGCCCTCGCGCAGCACGGCGACCGCCACGCCGTCGCGCTGCCAGGCGGCCAGGTGGGGGCCGAGCGGCTGGACCCAGGCCGACACGGTGGGGGCCAGCGAGTCGAGGCCGTCCAGGGGCAGCGGGTCGTCGGGCGAGCCGCCGCGGCTCACGGTCAGGCGGCAGCGGGCGTCGCGTCCGGACAGGCCGTTGCGCCGCACCAGTTCCGCGACGATCACGGCCATGGCCGCCGGGTCGGGCCGCCAGGCGAAGTCGAGCGCCGCGAGGTTGTCCGCCAGCCGGCCGAGGTGCCCGTCGAGGTCGAAGGGCCGGCCCGCGTAGAGGCGGACCGTCTCGAACACGCCGTCGCCGTAGAGGTAGCCGCCGTCGAACAGCCCGACGCGGGCCTCGCGGGCGTCGAGATACTTTCCGTTGAGAAATACGATCACCGGATCTACCTTCCCGGAACGAGCGTTGACGCTAGCCGCAGGCGTCCAGCCTAGGCTCCGGCGGGTCCGGATGCAAGGCCGGGCGGCCCGCGACCCGGTTGACAGGCCCGGATTCTGTGGTAGGTTGACGCACCGGCTGTGAAAATCTTGACAAGGATCGTGGGGATTCGGGCGACGCGCCCGGTCCCGCGGGTCGCCGGAACCGGTCCCGGCACGGCGAGGAGCTGCCGCGATGAGCGCACAAGCGATCCCCCTCCTGATGGTCGTGGGCACCGCCGCCCTGCTGTCCCTGCTGTTCCTGGGGCTGAGCGGCTGGCTGGGCCCCTACCGGCCGAACAGCCTGAAGTCCACGACCTACGAGTGCGGCGTCCCGGCCCGCAGCACGGTGCAGATCCGCTTCTTCGTGCGCTTCTTCCTGGTGGCCCTGCTGTTCCTGCTCTTCGACCTCGAGGCGGTGTTCCTGTACCCCTGGGCCATCCTGTTCCGCTCCATGGTCGCCGAGGGACGCGCGGCCTTCGCCCTGGGCGAGATGGGCGCCTTCGTGGCGGTGCTGGTCGTCGGCTTCGTCTACGTCTGGAAGAAAGGCGGGCTCGAATGGCAGTGACGCTCGACAGCCCCAGCAATTACCTGACGACGCGCCTGCGCCAGGCCGTGAACTGGGGGCGGCAGTACTCGCTGTGGCCGCTGCCCTTCGGCACCGCGTGCTGCGCCATCGAGTTCATGAGCACGGTCTCGTCGTACAACGACATCAGCCGCTTCGGCGCCGAGGCGGTGCGCTTCTCGCCGCGCCAGTCGGACCTGCTCATCGTCGCCGGCACGATCTCCTACAAGCAGGCGCCGATCCTCAAGACGATCTACGCCCAGATGTGCGAGCCCAAGTGGGTCATCGCCATGGGCGTCTGCGCGAGCAGCGGCGGCTTCTACAACAACTACTCCACGCTGCAGGGGATCGACCGCATCATCCCGGTCGACTTCTACGTCGCGGGCTGCCCGCCGACGCCGGAGAACCTGCTGGGCGCCCTGGTGAAGCTGCAGGACAAGGTCCGGCAGGAGGGGCTGGTCCCGGCCGCCCGCCGCCACGACGCCGCGACAGGCGCCTGAGCGCCGTCGCCGCTTCACCGCCACCGCACAGGACGGAGCGCATGAGCCAGAAGCTGGTAGAACGCCTGCGGGCGGAGTTCGGCGAGCGCATCCTGGAAACGGGCTCGCAGCACGGCGACGAGTCCGTGGTCGTCGGTCCCGAGGACCTGCCGGCCGTCGCCGCGCACCTCAAGGGCCGCGAGGCCTGCGAGCTGCTGCTGGACGTCGTCGGCGTCGACCGCAGCGAGCTGCCCGGCCACCGCGACGATCCCGACCGCTTCGAGGTCGTCTACAACCTGCGCTCCCTGTCGCGGAACCACCGCCTGCTGGTCAAGGTCCGCGCGCCGGAGGGGCGGGACGTGCCGTCGCTGGCCGGTCTGTACAGCTCGGCCGACTGGGCCGAGCGCGAGGTCTACGACCTGTACGGCGTGCGCTTCCGCGGGCACCCGGACCTGCGCCGCATCCTCTGCCACCACGAGTTCGAGGGGCACGCCCTGCGCAAGGACTACCCGATCGAGCGCGGCCAGTACCTCTCCGCGCCGGAGAAGCTCATCCAGGACCACGAGATCGAGCTCGCGGCGCACCGGGCCGACGCCTCCCGCGGCGCGGTCCTGCCCTCGGACCTCCTGACGGTGAACATCGGGCCGAGCCACCCCGCGACCCACGGCGCGCTGCGGGCCGAGGTGCTGCTCGACGGCGAGACCATCGTCGAGGCCCGCACCGAGATCGGCTACCTGCACCGCTGCTTCGAGAAGGAGGCCGAGGACCACACCTGGGCGCAGGTGATGCCCTACACCGACCGCCTCAACTACGTCTCGGCCATGCTGAACAACTGCGTCTACTGCGCCGCGGTGGAGAAGATGTTCGACGCCGAGATCCCGCCGCGGGCGCGGGTCGTGCGCGTGATCGTCAGCGAGCTGTCGCGGATCATCGACCACCTGGTCTGCGTCTGCGCCAACCTGGTGGACCTCGGCGCGCTGACCAACTACTGGTACTTCTACAACGTGCGCGAGGGCATCTACTACGACGTCATCGAGCCGCTGTGCGGGTCGCGCCTGACCACCAACTTCACGCGGATCGGCGGCCTGGGCTACGACGTGTTCGAGGGTTTCGAGGCGGCGATCGAGCGCAACCTGGTCAAGCTGGAGACGGCCATCGGCGAGGTGACGGGCCTGGTCGCCCGCAACCGCATCTTCCTGGACCGCACCGTGGGCATCGGGGCCATGACCGCCGAGCAGGCCCTCGACTGGGGCTTCACCGGCCCCTGCCTGCGAGCGACCGGCCTGGCCTACGACGTGCGCAAGCACGCGCCCTACGACGGGTACGAGACCTACGACTTCGACGTGCCGGTCGGCACCGCCGGCGACACCCGCGACCGCATCATGGTCCGCATCGAGGAGATGCGCCAGAGCGCGCGGATCATCCGCCAGGCCCTCGGCCGCGGCCTGCCCGCGGGCCCGATCCTGACCGACGACCCGCGCTTCGCGCTGCCCCCGAAGGAGAAGGTGTACGGCAGCATCGAGGGCGTCATGAACCAGTTCAAGCTGATCATGGAGGGCGCCCGCGTGCCGGCCGGCGAGGCCTACGGCTTCGGCGAGGGCGGCAACGGCGAACTGGGCTTCTACTGCGTGTCCGACGGCGGCGGCCGGCCCTACCGCGTCAAGGTGCGCCCGCCCTGCTTCCCGATCTTCTCGGCCTTCGGGGAGATGGTCAAGGGCCTGATGATCCCCGACGCCGTGGCGATCCTCGGCAGCATCAACATCATCGCCGGCGAGCTGGACAGGTGAGAAAGGAAGCGGTGACATGAGCGTTCCGGTCGAGGACGGGACCGGCTTCGGGCTCGGCGAGCAGGACGCCGCGCGCTTCGCGGGCATCCTCGCCCGCTACCCGACGCGGCGCAGCGCGCTGATGCCGACCCTGTGGCTGATCCAGGACCGCGACGGCCACATTTCGGACGCGGCCGTCGCCTGGACGGCGGCGCAGCTCGAGCTGTCGGAGGCCAAGGTCCGCGAGGTCGTCTCGTTCTACGCGATGTACCGCGACCGGCCGCAGGCCCGCCACGTCCTGCAGGTCTGCCACAACATCAGCTGCCACATCCTGGGCGCGCAGCCGCTGCTGGCCCGCCTCGAGGGGAAGCTGGGGGTCCGCCGGGGGGAGGCGACGCCCGACGGCGAGTTCGCCCTGGAGGGCGTCGAGTGCCTCGGCGCCTGCGGCATGGGACCCTGCCTGCAGCTGGGCAAGCACCTCTACGAGCACCTGACTCCCGAGAAGGCCGACGCCCTCGTCGACGGCCTGCGCCGGGGCGATCCTCCCCGGCCGGACACCGACCGGGACCTGGAGGCGTAGGATGAACCAGGACCAGTACCGGATCCTCTCGCGCCGCTTCGACCGCCGCGACGGCCACAAGTTGGAGGCGTACGAGGCCGACGGCGGCTACCGCGCCCTGAAGCGGGCGGTGGGCGAGCTGGGCGCCCCCGCCGTGCGCGAGGAGGTCAAGGCCTCCGGGCTGCGCGGCCGCGGCGGCGCCGGCTTCCCCGCGGGCGTGAAGTGGGGCTTCGTGCCGCAGGGCGCCGAGACGGTCTACTTCATGGTCAACGCCGACGAGTCCGAGCCCGGCACCTTCAAGGACCGCTACCTGCTGGACTACGACCCGCACGCGGTGATCGAGGGCTCGGCGATCTCGTCGTTCGCGGTCGGGGCGAAGCTCTGCGTGATCTACATCCGCGGCGAGTTCGGCTGGCTGGTCGACCGCGTGCAGAAGGCCGTGGACGAGGCCTACGCCGCCGGCTACCTCGGGCAGGGCGCCTTCGGCGGCGCCTACGAGCTCGAGATGATCGTGCACAAGGGCGCCGGCGCCTACATCTGCGGCGAGGAGACGGGCCTGATCAACTCGGTGACCGGGCAGAAGGGCCAGCCGAACATCAAGCCGCCGTTCCCGGCCGTCAGCGGTTTCCTGGGCCAGCCGACCATTGTCAACAACGTCGAGACCGTGGCCGCCGTGCCCTGGATCCTCGAGCACGGGGCGGCCGCCTACCGGAAGTTCGGGACCGAGAAGTCGCCCGGCACGAAGCTGTTCAGCGTCAGCGGCCCGGTCCGCCGGCCGGGGGTGCACGAGATCCCCCTGGGCCTGCCGTTCCGCGAGTTCTTCACGGACTGGCTGGGCGGCATGGCCGACGGCGAGGAGCTGAAGGCCGTGATCATGGGCGGCTCGTCGGTCCCGGTGCTGACGGCCGCGGAGGCCATGGAGACGGCCCTGGACTACGAGTCCCTGGCCGCGGCCGGCACCATGCTCGGCTCCGGCGGGATGATCGTCATCCCGGCGCGCTGCGACATGGTGGAGCTGATCCAGGTGCTCATGCACTTCTACTGGGACGAGTCGTGCGGCCAGTGCACGCCCTGCCGCGAGGGCACGGGCTGGCTGCACCGGATCGTGAAGCGCCTGCGCCGGGGCGAGGGCGCGCCGGAGGACCTCGCGCTGCTCGAGCGGGTCTGCGACGGCATGGCCGGCCTGACGATCTGCCCCCTGGCGGACGCCGCCGTGATGCCGATGCGCAGCTTCCTGCAGCGCTTCCGGCCCGAATTCGAGGCGCTGGCCGCGGGGCGCCGCACGATCGAACCCGACTCCCGCTGGGCGCGGGAGATCAGGAGCTGAGCCCATGGTCAAGGTGACGATCGACGGCACGGAGCTGGAGTTCGCCGCGGGCACGTCGCTCTTCGACGCCTGCCGCCAGGCGCGCGGGGAGGCGCTGCCCCACTTCTGCTACCACCCCGACCTGTCCGTGGCCGGCGTCTGCCGCCTCTGCCAGGTCGAGGTGGAGGGCATGCCCAAGCTGACCATCGCCTGCAACACGACGGTGCGCGAGGGCATGGTGGTGCACACCCGCAGCGAGAAGGTGCGGCGGGCGGCGCAGCAGATCCTGGAGATGCACCTCATCAACCACCCCGTCGACTGCCCGATCTGCGACCAGGCCGGCGAGTGCGGCCTGCAGGACCAGTACATGACCTACGGGCTCTACGAGTCCGAGGTGGGCAAGTCGGACAAGGTGCACAAGGCCAAGGTGCAGGTCATCGGGCCGCGCGTCGTGCTGGACAAGGAGCGCTGCGTGCTCTGCAGCCGCTGCGTGCGCTTCTGCGACGAGGTCACCCGCACCGGCGAGCTGGGCATCTTCAACCGCGGGGACCGCGCCGAGATCGGCGTCGCCCCCGGCCACCAGCTGGACAACGCCTACAGCCTGAACACGGTCGACATCTGCCCGGTCGGCGCGCTCACCAGCCTGGACTTCCGCTTCAAGAAGCGGGTCTGGCTGCTCAGGAGCACGCCCTCGATCTGCCACGGCTGCGCCACCGGCTGCAACGTGCGCGTCGACCACGAGGCCGGCACCGTCTACCGGCTGAAGCCGCGCCGCAACGCGGCGGTCAACGGCGCCTGGATGTGCGACGAGGGCCGCGACACCTACCGGGAACTCCACGTCGCGTCGCGTCTGAGCGAACCCCTGCTGCGGCGCGACGGCGAGCTGCGCGCCGCGACCTGGCCGGAAGCCTGGGCGGCGCTGGCCGGGGCCGTCGG
>JAURXS010000274.1 GCA_030654305.1 bacterium
CCGCGCGCCGCGACCTGGAAGCGCGGGTCCGCGCCGACTGCCGCGAGCACGCCGCCAACCGCGAGCGGCACGCCCAGGCCGACGAGGGCGTCGACGCGTCCCGCGAGCAGGTCCGGATCGGCCTGATCTAGTTCCGCAACGGCCGCACGACGGCCTTCGAGCTGGTGCGCCTGGCGGCCGACCTGGCCGCGGCACAGCAGCGGCGTTCCCAGGCGCAGGTGCGCGCCGCCCGCGCGGCGGCCGACCTGCGCCGCCTCACGGCGGACGGTTTCCTCACCAAGGAGAGCGGGCAGTGATTCACCGAAACGCGGTCCACGTGCGCGCCGCGGGCGCGCTCTTTTCGGCCTTCGTCCTGGCGTTGGCCGCCGGCTGCGCCCGGGAGAAGGCGGGCGGCGGCTTCGCCATGCCCCCGATGCCGGTCGTCACGGCGACGGCGGCGCCCATGGCCATGACCGACAGCTACACGGCCGTCGGCACCTTCGAGGCGACCGAGCAGGTCACGGTCTCCACCGAGATCGACGGCCTGGTCGTGGAACTGCCCTTCCGCGAGGGCGGCGCGCTGCGGCGCGGCGACCTGATCGCCCGGCTCGACGACGCGCAGGCCCGCGCCGTGCACGAGCGCGCCGAGGCCCGCGTCGCGCAGAGCCGCGCCGCCTTCGACCGTGTGCGCGCCGTCGTCGACCAGGGCGCCGGCGCCCCCCAGGACCTGGACGACGCCGCGGCGGCCCTGAAGGTGGCGGAAGCCGACCTGGCGGTGGCCGGCGCGAGCCTGGCCAAGACCCGCATCGTCGCCCCGTTCGACGGCACCGCCGGCACCCGCCGCGTCAGCCGCGGCGCCTTCCTGCGCACCGGCCAGGCGATCACCGAGCTGGCCCGCCTCGACCGGTTGCGCCTGCTGTTCTCGGTGCCCGAGCGGTACCTGGGCGCGCTGCGTCCGGGCGCGGTGGTGGCGGTGCGGACGACCGCGTACCCCGACCTGGTCCTGTCCGGCACGCTCGCGGTCGTCGAACCGGTGGTCGACGCGGACACCCGCACCGTCGGGGTCGTGGCCCTGGTCGACAACGCCGAGGGCCGCCTGCGGCCCGGGATGTCGGCCGAGGCCGCGGTCGTGCTCGAAGAGCGGCCCCTGGCGCTGGCCCTGCCCAGCGAGGCCGTGGTCGCCCAGGGCGACCGCATGCTCGTCTACGTGATCCAGCCCGACAGCACGGTGGCGCCCGTCCCGGTGACCCTGGGCCTGCGCACCGCGGCGATGGTGGAGGTGCTCGACGGCCTCGCGCCGGGCGCGCTGGTGGTGCGGGCCGGCCACCAGAAGATCTTCCCGGGCGCGCGCGTGATCCCCCTGCCGGCCGGCGGCGAACAGGCCGCCGCAGGAGGGGCCCGATGAAGCTGAGCGAGGTCTCCGTCAAGCGGCCGGTCTTCGCGACGGTGATGAGCCTGGCCATCGTGCTGCTGGGCGTGATCGCGTACTCGCGGCTGCCGGTGCGCGAGTACCCGGACATCGACCCGCCGATCGTCTCGGTCTCCACCTTCTACCGCGGCGCCAGCCCCAGCGTGGTCGAGACCGAGATCACCGACGTGCTCGAGGAGACGTTCTCGACCCTCGAGGACGTCAAGTCCCTCACCTCGTCGAGCCGCGAGCAGGGCTCGACGATCACGATCGAGTTCGAGCTGGGCCGCGACGTCGACGAGGCGGCCAACGACGTGCGCGACCGCGTGTCCCGCGCGCGCGGCAGCCTGCCGCCCGAGGCGGAGGACCCCGTCGTCCAGAAGGTGGACACCAACGCCCAGCCCATCGTCTGGCTGGCCCTGCAGAGCGACGTGCACGGCACGCTCGAGATGTCGGACCTCGCGGACCGCGTGCTGAAGGACCGCCTGCAGCGGCTGCCGGGCGTCGGCTCGGTCTTCATCGGCGGCGAGCGCCGCTACGCGATGCGCGTCTGGCTGGACCCGCAGCGGCTGGCCGCGCGCGGGCTGACCGCCGGCGACGTGTCGGCGGCCCTCGCGCGCGAGAACGCGGAGATCCCCGCCGGCCGCGTCGAGGGCGAGCAGCGGGAGTTCGCGGTGCGGACCCGCGGCGAGCTGGTCTCGGCCGAGGAGTTCGGGGCGGTCGTCGTCGCCGCGCGCGAGGGCGGCGTGGTGCGCCTGCGCGACGTTGCCGACGTGGCCGTCGGCGCCGAGGACGAGCGCACGGTCACCCGCTTCAACGGCCTGCCCGCCATCGGCATGGGCGTCGTCAAGCAGGGCAAGGCCAGCACGCTGGAGGTCGCCGCCGCGGTGCGCGGGGCCCTGCCGGCGCTGCGCGAGGAGCTGCCGGCGGGCATGCGCCTGGAGGTGGCCTTCGACTCGTCGCTGTTCATCAGCGAGTCGATCCACGAGGTCCGCGACACGCTGCTGATCGCGGTGGCGCTGGTCATCCTGGTGATCCTGGTCTTCCTGAAGAGCCTGCGGGCCACGCTGATCCCCGTGCTGGCGATCCCGGTCTCGATCGTGGGCGCCGCGACGGTCGCGCTGGCCATGGGCTTCACCATCAACATCCTGACGCTGCTGGCGCTGGTGCTGGCCATCGGGCTGGTCGTCGACGACGCCATCGTGGTGCTGGAGAACGTCTACCGGCACCTCGAGATGGGCAAATCCCGGCGGCGCGCCACCCTCGACGCCACGAAGGAGATCGGCTTCGCGATCGTCTCGACGACCATCTCGCTGGTGGCGGTGTTCATCCCGCTGTCGTTCCTGACCGGCACGGTGGGCCGCCTGTTCCGCGAGTTCGGCATCTCGGTGGCGGTGGCCGTCCTGCTGTCGGGCTTCGTGGCCCTGACCCTGACGCCCATGCTCTGTTCGCGGATGCTGACGCCCCTGGGCGGCAAGCGCCAGAGCTGGGCCGAACGTTCCTTCGAGGCCTTCTTCTCGGGCCTGAACCGCGCCTACGCCGCCACGCTGCGCTGGTGCCTGGGGCACCGCGCGCTGGTGCTGCTGTCGGCCGCCGTGATGATCGTGGCCGCGGCCTGGGTCTACCGGCTGCTGCCGCGCGAGCTGGTGCCCGTGGAGGACCGCAGCGCGGCCTTCGGCATCGTGATCGCGCCCGAGGGCTCGACCCTCGACTACACCGACGCCGCCATGCGCCAGGTCGAGGCGGCGCTGCTGCCCCTGCCCGAGCGCCGCGGCCTGTTCTCGGCCGTGGGCCTAGGCTTCGGCGGCCCCGGCCGGGTCACCGACGGCTTCGTGTTCCTGAACCTCGCCCGCGCCGACGAGCGCGACCGCACCCAGCAGGAGATCGTCCAGGGCCTGTTCCCGCAGCTGATGGGTATCCCCGGCGTGCTGGCCTTCGTGATCAACCCGCCCAGCCTCGGCGGCAGCTTCGACTCCAATCCCGTGGAGTACGTGCTCAAGGGCGACAGCTACGAGCAGCTGGGCCAGGCGGTGCAGATCATGATGGCCAAGGCCCAGCAGCTGGGCTACCTGGTCAACCTGGACTCGGATCTGCGCCTGAACAAGCCCCAGCTCGACATCGTGATCGACCGCGAGCGCGCCGGGCAGCTGGGCGTCTCGGTCGCCGAGATCGGCTCGACGCTCGAGTCTCTGCTCGGCGGCCGCGTCGTCGGCAACTACAAGAGCGGCTCGAAGCAGTACGACGTGATCCTCCAGATGCGGCCCTCCGCGCGCGCGACTCCCGACGCGATCGGCGGCCTGCTGGTGCGCGGGACGGCGGGGCTGGTGCCCCTGGCCAACGTGGTCGCGGTGCGCGAGACCGTCGCGCCCAAGGAGCTGAACCACTACAACCGCGTGCGCGCGGCCACGCTCAGCGCCAGCCTGGCGCCCGGCGTGGACCTGGGCACGGCGCTGGACGCCCTGGACCGCATCGTGCGCGACGACCTGCCCGCCGGCGTGACCCGCGAGCTGAAGGGCCAGTCGCGCGAGTACCGCGAGTCCAGCGGCAGCCTGAACTTCCTGTTCGGCCTGGCGGTGGTGTTCATCTTCCTGGTGCTGGCGGCGCAGTTCGAGAGCTTCGTGCACCCGCTGACGATCCTGCTGTCGGTGCCGCTGGCGGTGGTGGGCGCCCTGCTCTCGCTGTTCTTCCTGAAGCAGGGCCTGAACATCTACTCCCAGATCGGCCTGATCATGCTGATCGGCCTGGTGACCAAGAACGCCATCCTGATCGTGGAATACGGCAACCAGCGCCGCGACGGCGGCGAGCCGGCGCGCGAGGCCATCATCCAGGCCGCGGCCATCCGCCTGCGCCCGATCCTGATGACCTCGTTCACGACGATCTTCGGCATCCTGCCCATCGCCCTGGGCCTGGGCGCCGGCGGCGAGTCGCGCCGGCCGCTGGGGATCACGGTGGTCAGCGGGCTGCTGTTCTCGACGTTCCTGACCCTGGTGCTGGTGCCGGTGGTGTACGACCTGCTGTCGCGCTTCACGCGGGCGCACGCCGAAGCGGACGAACCCGGGGAGTGAGGGACGGCTCCGGATCGCGGCGCGGCGCGCCCCATCCGTGGTAGACTCGTACCATGAAACCGACCGCCTCCCGACCGGCTGTGGACTTCATCGCAACCGCCTGGCAGGACGAGGCCCCGGACCTCGGCGTCCTGAAAAGGTGGCTGCACGAGAACACCCGGCTCGGCCCGCACCGGGTCCTGCCGGAACCGCCCCGGTCGATCCGCGACATTTATCTCGACACACCGGACCTGAGGATCCTGCGCGCCGGATTCGCCCTGCGGATCCGGCGGACGGCCGGTTCGGCGACGGCTTCTCTCGATGAGCCGACGCGTCTGGACGACGGCGGCGATCGTCGTGGGACCGTGCAGCCGCTGGTGTCGGACCGGGTGGGGCCGTCGCTCGGGGAGCGGGGGCCGGTTGTCGACCGGCTGCGGGTGATCTGCCGGGAGGACGAACTGGCGGTCCTGGCGCGGATCCGGATCGAGAGGCGCACCTACCGGATCGTCCACGGCTCCGACCCGAGCCCCAGCGCGGAGGTCGCCCTCGACCGCAGCTTCCTCACCGATGCCACCGGCCACACCCATCGGCGAACTTGTCTGAACATCGCGGTTGCACACGCCGGCGATCCGGCGTTCCGCGCCCTTGCCGACCGGCTGCGCGGGCAGTACGGCCAGCAGGGAGCGCGTGGCGCGGCGGAATCGGCCTTCGCGTGGGCGATCCGGGCGGCCGGCGTCGAGGTGGACAGGACGGTGTCCCTCGGTTCCGGGGTGTCCGGGGAGATCGAGCACGCGATGTCCGTGCGGCAGGCCGCGGACTCGGTCCTGCGCCGGTACCTCGCGTCGTTCCTCTGGCACGAGCCCGGCACCCGTCTCGGCGAAGATCCGGAGCAACTGCACGACATGCGGGTGGCGTGCCGCCGTCTGAGGGCGGCCCTGCAACTGTTCCGTCCGGTCTATCCCGGGCGGGAGGCGGACCGGCTGCGTCGCGGGCTCGGCGACTTCGGGCGCCGTCTGGGCGAGGTGCGCGACCTCGACGTCTTCATCGACGACGTCGGGCGCAGGTGCGGCGGCTTGCGGTCGGCGGACGCCGCCGCGGCCGGGCCGCTGCTGCTGCACCTCGAGCGGGAGAGGGCGCGGGCCCGCGAGCGCTTGCGGGATTCCCTGGATTCAGCGGACTTCGCCGCCCTGAAGCGCGACCTCGCCGCATTGCGGCCTTGCGCGCCGGCCGAAGCCGCGGCGGTGGACCTGCCGCGTTTCGCCTCCCGGGTCGTCCGCCGGGCTCACCGCCGGGTGAGGCGTCTGAGTCGGGGTCTGGCCCCCGACTCGCCGGCGACGGAATTCCACCGGCTGCGGATCGCGGTCAAGCGGCTGCGTTACACGCTCGGGTTCTTCGAGGATCTCTACGGCTCGGCGGCGAAGAGGCCGCTCGCGAGTCTTGTCGACGCCCAGGACCGGCTCGGTCGGCACCAGGATGCCCGGATCGCGGTGGACAAACTGAGACGGATCGTCGTCGAGGATCCGGCGGGGTTCACCCCCGGGAGCTGGCTGGCCCTGGGCGAACTCATGCAGGTCCATCGCGAACGCGCGAAGAAACTGCGCCGTCGGCTTCCGCGCCGGCTGCGCCGGCTGGCCCGGAAGCGCTGGCGGGTCCTCGGGCAGGCCATGACACGCCTGCCTGACGGGATCGTGACGCCGTGGATCGAGGTCGCAGGACGCGAGAACCCGGCCGCTGTTTCGAGCGGGGAAGCGGCGCCGCCGCCCGCCGCCCTCGAGCCGCCGTGCGCGGGCGCCCCGATCGGGTCCACCCCCGAATCCCGCGGCAAGACCGTCGGGCATTGATCGGAGACGACTGTGGAACTCCTGCTCATCCGCCACGCGATCGCCGAGGAGCGCAGCAGCGGCGATTGGAACGGCGACCGCGAGCGCCCCCTGACGTCCGCGGGGGCGGACAGGTTCCGCCGCATCGCGCGCGTGCTGGCGACGGTCTGGGACCCGCCCGACCTGGTGCTCACCAGCCCTTACGCGCGCGCCTGGCAGACGGCGCAGATCCTCGAGGAGGATGCCGGCTGGGCGGCGCCCGAAGCGTGTCCCGAACTCGAACCGACGAACCTGCCGGCCACGGTCCTCGACGCCCTGCGGGCGCGAGACGCCGCGGAGCGTGTCGTCCTGGTGGGTCACGAACCCATGATGAGCGGGACCCTGTCGCTGCTGCTGGGCGGATCGGCGGGCGCGGTCTTGCTGGAGATGAAGAAGGGGGGAGCGGCGCTGGTGCGCTGCGATGCGCCGCCCCTCGCCGGGACCGCGGAGCTGGTCTGGTTGCTGCCACCTCGCGTCCTGCTCGCCGCCGGCGGGGACTGACCCCCGCCTTTTCCATAATGCGGACTCATTATCTCTTGATTACCTTGAACCACGGCCTCGTGCCCACCGGCGATCGTCGCCGTGCGCCTTTCAACCGGGGGAATGCGCTTTGATCGGCAAGATGCTCGCCCACTACGAGATCCGTGCGTCCCTCGGCCGCGGCGGCATGGGCGAGGTGTACCTCGCCCGCGACACGCGCCTGGGCCGCGACGTGGCCCTCAAACTGCTGCCGGTCGAGATGAGAGCCGACGCGGGACGCCGCGCCCGCTTCGAGCGCGAGGCCCAGGCGGTGGCTGCGCTGAACCATCCCAACGTCGTCACGCTCCATGCCGTGGAGGAGGCCGACGGTCTGCCGTTCCTGGTGATGGAGTACGTGGAAGGCCGCACCCTCGACGAGGTGATCCCGCCGGGCGGCCTGCCCGTACGGCGGTTCTTCGAGCTCGGACTCGCCCTGACCGAAGCGGTCGCCGCCGCCCACGCCAAAGGCATCACCCACCGCGATCTGAAGCCCCGCAACGTGATGATCGACAGCGCGGGCCGCCTCAAGGTCCTCGACTTCGGCCTGGCGAAGCTGTTGGACCGGCCGGACGCGGGCGCGGACGAAGAGACCGTCGCCGCCGATGCGGGGGCGACCCGCGAGGGGACCATCGTCGGCACCGTGGCCTACATGTCGCCCGAGCAGGCCGAGGGCAAGCCGGTGGACAGCCGCTCGGACGTCTTTTCCCTGGGCATCCTGCTCTACCAGATGGCGACCGGTCAGCAGCCGTTCAAAGGGGACTCGCAGCTTTCGATCCTCGCGGCGGTCCTGCGGGACCAGCCGACGCCCGTGGTCGAGGTCCGTCCGGAGTTGCCGAGCCAGCTG
This sequence comes from bacterium, assembly GCA_030654305.1. Lineage (NCBI taxonomy): Bacteria > bacterium. The sequence goes on from JAURXS010000274.1 coordinate 7,654, forward strand.
GCCCGCATCGTCCGCCGGTGCCTCGAGAAGGATCCCGCGCGGCGGTACGAGACGGCCCGCAGCGCCCATTACGATCTGTTGTCACTGCGCGAGGAACTCGACTCGGGCGAGTTCGAGAAGCCGGAATTCCCCACTCCGCCGGCGCGGAGGCAGGGTCGGCGCCGCGTCGTGCTGCTGAGCGCGGGCCTGGTCCTGCTGGCGGTGATCGCTTTCGGCGCCGTGCGTCTGGGTTCGCGAGGGCGGCCGCCGGCCGCTTCGGCCGTCGGATCGGCTCCCACGACCGCCGCCGCGGTGCCGACCATCGTGGTCTTCCCCTTCGAGAACCTGGGCCCGCCGGAGGACGCGTACTTCGCCGCGGGCATGACCGTCGAGATCGTCACCAGCCTGGCCGGGATCGAAGGTCTGCGCGTGGTCTCCCGCACCAGTTCCCAGAACTACGACCGCACCGGCAAGTCCATGCAGCGGATCGCCGCCGATCTCGGAGTGGACTACGTGCTGGAAGGGTCGGTGCGCTGGCAGCGCGACGCCGCCGGCGCCAGCCGCGTGCGGGTGACGCCGCTGCTGACCGATGCCGCCGCCGACCGGCAGGTCTGGGCGAGCCGCTACGATCGCGCCATGGAGGAGATCTTCGCCCTGCAGTCGGAGATCGCCGCCGAGGTGGTCCGCAACCTGGGCGTGACGCTGGCGGCGGCGGGCACGGTACCGGCCGTGGCCGAGCCCACGCGGGACATGGCGGCCTACCACGCCTACCTGCGGGGTCAGGAGATCCTCGAGTCGTCGCGATTCAGGCGGGAGGACTGGCTGCTGGCCGTCGACCTGCTGGAGAAGGCCGTGGCGCGGGATCCGCAGTTCCACGAGGCCTGGGTGGCCCTGGCGCGGGCCAACTCGGGGCTCTGCCACTTCGACTGGGACCGCACGCCGGAGCGACTGGCCAGGGCGAAGGCCGCCGCGGACCGGGCCCGGGCCATCGCGCCCGATTCGCATCTGTCCCACTACGCCGCCGGCATCTACTACTACTGGGGACTGAAGGACTACGACCGGGCCCTGGCCGCAGTCCGGCAGGCCGATCGGATCCGCCCCGACGATCCCGACGTCATGGAACTGATGGCGTACGTGCTGCGCAGGCAGGAATCGTACGCCGAGGCGGCCGTGATCCTCGAGCGCGTGGCCGGGCTGTCACCCGGAGTCGCCCCCATCGCCAACCATCTCGCCGAGACCCTGGCCATCGTGAAGCGCTACGAGGACGCCGATCGCTGGGGGCGGGAGGCCATGGAATTCGGGCCCGACGAGCCCATGAACTTCACCATCGCCGCCTGGAGCGCCGTCCAGGCCGGCTGGCCCGACCGGGCGCGCCGTTACGTCGCCGAGATCCCCCCCTTCACGGATCCCGAGATGCGGCAGCGGCTCTTCCGGATCCATCTCGAGATCGGGGATTTCCCGGCCGCGCTGCGCCACGCCGAACTGCTGCCCGAGTGCATGGAGTCGCAGTACGAGATCATCTCCCGGGATCTCGGCCTGGCGATGGTCTACCGGGTGATGGACCAGCCGGAGGAAGCCCGCCGGCACTTCGAACTCGCCGAGCGCGTCCTGTCGGCGCGCGAGGCAGAATTACCCGAGGCCGGCAACGTGGTGGCGGCGCACGCGGTGGCCCTGGCCGGCGCCGGGCGGACGGACGAGGCGATGGCTGGGATCCGGCGCTCCTTCGAACTCTATCCCGTCAACAAGGACCCCTGGATCGCCACCTGGCGCCTGTACGACCAGGCCGTGATCGAGATGATGTCGGGGAGTTCCGCGGCCGCGGTCGCGACCCTGTCGGGGCTGATGGACCGGCAGACGGACGTCATCTCGCCCGCCATCCTCGCGTCGTCGCCGGTCTTCGCCCAGCTGCGCGGACGGGGCGATTTCCAGGCGCTGCTGGCGGAGTACGACTGAACCGTGTCGTGACGCCGTGCGTCGTCACCAGCGTTTCAGGGGAGCCGTGAATTCCGACCCGTCGATCCCCCCCATCTGCCGCCGGATCTCGCCCTGCCGGCGCAGCACGTAGGCCGAGGGACGGCCGGCGTTCATCCGCCGCGGGTTGGGCAGCACGGCCGCCAGGCGCGCGGCGCGGTCGCGGTCGACCTGGTCGGCGCCGACGTCGAAGTGGCGGCGGCAGGCCGCCTCGGCGCCGAAGATGCCGTCGCCCCACTCCGCGATGTTCAGGTAGACCTCCAGGATGCGCGTCTTGGGCCACAGCAGCTCCAGCCAGAACGTGAACCACGATTCCAGCCCCTTGC
>JAURXS010000275.1 GCA_030654305.1 bacterium
GCGCAGGACCCGAACGTCGACGTCTTCATGTCGAGCGTGGGGGCCGGCGGCCCGACCGCCTCCGGCAACCAGGGGCGCTTCTTCCTGCGGCTGAAGCCGCGCGCCGAGCGGGAGCTGAGCGCCGACGAGGTCGTCAACAGCCTGCGCGGCAAGCTGGCCGCGATCCCGGGCATCCGCGCCTTCGTCACCAACCCGCCGGCCATCAACATCGGCGCGCGCTTCGCCTCGGGGCTCTACCAGTTCACCATGCAGTCGGCGGACCTCGACGCGCTGTACGCGGCCGCGCCCGGCTTCGAGGCCGGGCTGCGCCGGGAGCCGAAGCTGCGCGACGTGAACAGCGACCTGCGGGTGAGCAACCCGGAGATCGACGTGGTCATCGACCGCGACCGCGCCGCCTCGCTCGGCGTGACGCCGCGGGCGATCGAGGAGACGCTCTACTCCGCGTTCGGCACGCGGCAGGTGTCGACCATCCTGGCCCCCAACAACCAGTACTACGTGCTGATGGAGCTGCTGCCGGAGCGCCAGCGCGACGCGGCGGCCATCGGCCGGCTCTACGTGAGGGCCGCGGGCGGCGCCCTGGTGCCGCTGTCGGCGATCGCGCAGATCGTGCCCGGCGTCGGGCCGCTCACGGTGAACCACTCGGGGCAGCTGCCGTCGGTGACGGTGTCCTTCAACCTGGGCGAGGGGGTGGCGCTGAGCGAGGGGGTGGAGGCCGTCAACCGCATCGCGCGCGAGACGCTGCCGTCGTCGATCGTCACCAACTTCGCGGGCACCGCGCAGGCGTTCAAGGCCTCGCAGGCCGGCATGACGTCGATGCTGATCATCGCCATCCTGGTCATCTACCTGATCCTGGGCATCCTCTACGAGAGCTTCGTGCACCCGATCACGATCCTGACGGGCCTGCCCTTCGCGCTGTTCGGGGCGCTGCTGACGCTGCTGGTCTTCAAGGCCGACCTGAGCCTGTACAGCTTCGTCGGGCTGATCATGCTGATCGGCGTGGTGAAGAAGAACGCCATCATGATGATCGACTTCGCGCTGGACGAGAAGCGCCGGGGCACGGCGGCGGAAGCGGCCATCGTGAAGGCCTGCAGCATCCGCTTCCGGCCGATCATGATGACCACCATGGCGGCGCTGATGGCCGGTCTGCCCATTGCCATGGGCCTTGGCGCCGGGGGGGAATCGCGCCGGCCGCTTGGCCTGGCGGTGGTGGGCGGGCTGCTCTTTTCCCAGACCCTGACCCTCTATATCACCCCGGTTTTTTATATCTATCTCGACCGCTTGCAGCAGCGCCTGCGCCGGCGTGGGGCCAAAGACTGACCAACACTGCCGGGCAACGACTCAATAAGTCTGTCGAGATACGGCTAGTGCATTAA
>JAURXS010000276.1 GCA_030654305.1 bacterium
GCAGACCTCCAGCAGCAGGCGCGCGAGGCCCGGCGTGAAGGGAGCGTCCAGGGGGAGGTCGTGACGATACCCGCTGGTCATCGCGCGATGATAGACCGGGAGGTGCGGGCGGCACAACCGCGGTTCGGCCGCGGCTGCGCCGCAATGCGAAAAAGGGGAGGGGCCTTCCGTGGAAGGCCCCTCCCGGGGGAACCGCCGCGCCGTGGAGGGCGGCGGGAACCGCCATCGTCGGTCAGCGCTCGAGCAGCTTCTGGCTCTCGATCACGCGCTTGATGGTCTCCGCGTTGAGCACCTTGAACTCCACGCGCCGGTTCTGGGCGCGGCCCTCGGCGGTGGCGTTGTCGGCCAGGGGCAGCGACTCGCCGTAGCCCTTGACCGAGTACTGGCCGCCGCGGATCTCGGGGAACTTCGCCACCAGGTAGTCCAGCACGGCCTGAGCGCGGAGCTCGCTGAGCTTCTGGTTCGCCGCTTCGGCGCCCTGGCTGTCGGTGTGGCCGCCGATCTCGATCTGCAGCTCCGGCCAGCGCACGAGCGTGGCGCCGATCTCGTCGATCTCGCGGGTGTCGGCCTGGTCGAGCTCGGCCGAGCTGGTCTTGAAGGTGACCGCGGTCGTGCGGATCATGCCCGTGTCGAGCAGCTGGGTCTCGGTCGCGGTGATCGCGATCGGGCAGCCCTGCTCGTCGACCTTCAGGTGCTGCGGGGTCTCGGGGCACTGGTCGAGGCCGTCGAAGACGCCGTCGCGGTCGCTGTCGAGCGGGCAGCCGGTGGCGTCGACCTTGGCGCCGGCGGGGGTGCCGGGGCACTTGTCGGTCCGGTCGAAGACGCCGTCCAGGTCGCTGTCCACGTCGCTGACGCAGCCGCGGGCGTCCACGACGGAGCCGGGCGCCGAGTCCGGGCACTTGTCGAGGCCGTCCAGGACGCCGTCGCCGTCGCCGTCGGTCGGGCAGCCGTAGGTGTCGACGCTCGCGCCCCGCGGGGTCTCGGCGCACTGGTCGAGGCCGTCGAAGACGCCGTCGCCGTCGCTGTCGAAGGGGCAGCCCTGCGCGTCGACCGTGGCGCCGGTCGGAGTCTCCGGACATTCATCGTCGCTGTCGCGGACGCCGTCGCGGTCGGCGTCGCGGCCGCAGCGGCCGAACGCGAAGTTGAAGCCGGCGGTGGCGATCAGGTTGTGGGTCAGGTCGCCGTTGTTGGGCAGGCCGCTGACGAGCCCGCTCATGACGTCGCGCACCTCGAGGCGCAAGTCGCGGCGGTTGATGTTGTCGCCGCCCAGCTTGACCTTCAGGCCGGCGCCGGCCTCCCACCCGTTCATCTCGGTCTTGCCCGTGGGCACCCAGTCGCCCTTGGCCTCGATCTGGGCCCAGCCGGCGGTCAGGTACGGGTTGACCTTCTGGAAGGGCCGCAGGTTCAGCACCACGTCGGCGCCGAGGTGGTGCAGCTTGGTCGATTCGCCGGTGCCGGTCTGCTCGGTGTCGCTGAAGCCGTACGTGCCCTCCACGCCCAGCCAGGACATGAACTGGACGGCGGCGCGGCCGCCGAAGATGAGGTCGTCCTCGATGCCCATCTCGTCCGTCAGGAAGGTCGCGCCGGCGTAGGGCGAGAGGCTGAAGACCGAGTACTCGTCGGAGATGTCGGCGGCCGCGGCTGCCGAGGCGGTCGCGATCAGGAGCAGCAGCAGCAGCGGTTTCACGAGCCTGGTATTCATGGGTTCATCTCCCTGTTCGGGTCGATCTCACCGCCGGGAGCCTGCCCGGCGGTCGGGTGCACGATGGCGTGAGGCGTCGAGTGCCGGCAGGCGCGTTGCGAGTCACGGTGTGGCGCTCGGCTCAGGCTGGATTCGATGGCGCCATTCTACTGAATCGATCCTGAATCGCAAGGTAAATAACGCTGTTCCGCTCAGCCGGAGCCGTTCTGCGCGTGTCGATTCGGCTCAAGGCCGTCCCCGTCCT
>JAURXS010000277.1 GCA_030654305.1 bacterium
CCGCGCCGCCCCCGGCGGCGCCGGGCCGGGGCGCGCGGCCGCACGCCGTCTACGACGAGGACCTGGCCCGCGCCCTGCTGGCGGCCGGCGCCGCCACGGGTGTGCCCCTGCACGCCGGCGTCTACGGCAGCATGTGGGGCCCCGCCTACGAGACCAAGGCGGAGATCGGGATGCTGCGCCGGGCCGGCTGCGACGCCGTGGGCATGTCGACGGCGCCGGAGACGTCCCTGCTGGCGGCGCTGGGCGTCCGGGTGGTCGGGCTGTCCTGCATCACCAACCCCGCCCGGGAGGTGGGGCAACCGGAACTGTCGCACCAGGATGTCGTAGAAGCGGGCGCGATGGTGCGGGACCGCATGGCCCGCCTGCTGCTGGACTTCCTCCCGCGCCTGGGCTGACCCGGGCGCGTTGCCGAAAGGGGTGAACCCGCATGTTCGACATCACGTTCATGCTGCTGATCCCGGTGTTCATCTTCGCCCTCTGGGCGCAGAACCGGGTCCAGTCCACCTACGCCAAGTACTCGCGCGTGCCCGCCGCGCGCGGCCTGACCGGGCAGGAGGCGGCCCGCCGCCTGCTGGACGCCGGCGGCCTCTCGGCGGTGGGCATCGAGCGCGTCGCGGGCAACCTGACCGACCACTACGACCCGCGCAAGCGCGTGCTGCGCCTCAGCGACGCCAACTACGACGGCCGCAGCGTCGCCGCGCTGGGCGTCGCCTGCCACGAGGCGGGCCACGCCCTGCAGCACGCCCGCGGCTACGCGCCGCTGCAGGCCCGGCAGGCCATCTGGCCGGTGGCGCGCTTCGGCAGCACCCTGGCCATGCCCCTGTTCTTCATCGGGTTCCTGTTCCACTACCCGATGTTCATGGACGTGGGCATCCTGGTCTACGCCGTGGCGGCGGTGTTCACGGTGGTGACCCTGCCCGTGGAGTTCGACGCCAGCCACCGCGCCGTGCAGCTGCTGACGACGCACGGCATCGTGTCGACGCAGGAGCGCGGGCAGGTGCAGGCGGTGCTCAACGCCGCCGCGCTGACCTACGTCGCCTCGGCCCTGATGGCCGTGACCCAGCTGTTGCGGCTGCTGCTGCTGCGCGGACGCCGCTGAGCGTCCGCCGATCCCGACCCCGAACCCGGCTCCGCCGGACCTGGAGGACCTGATGCGTCGCAAGCTCGTCGCCGGAAACTGGAAGCTGAACCTCGGACCGGCCGCCGCCGCGAAGCTGGCGCGGCAGGTGGCCCTCGGCGTGCCGGGCCTCGACCGGCCGCCCGAGGTGCTGGTCTGCCCGCCCTACGTCTCGATCCCGGCCGTGGCCGCCGTCCTGAAGGACAGCGCCGTGCGGCTCGGCGCCCAGAACTGCGCCGTCGAGGACGCCGGCGCCTTCACCGGCGAGGTCTCCGCGCCGATGCTGGCCGAGGCCGGGGCGACCCACGTCATCGTCGCCCACTCCGAGCGGCGGACCCACCAGCGCGAGACCGACGACGACTTCGTGCGCAAGATCGACCGCGCCCACGCGGCCGGCCTCACGGCCGTCTTCTGCTACGGCGAGCGCCTCGAGGAGCGGCGGGCCGGCCGCGAGCGCGACGTGGTCCGCGCCCAGCTCGCGGGCGTGCTGCCGCGCCTGGCGGCGGCCACGCCCGCGAACCTGGTGCTGGCCTACGAGCCGGTCTGGGCCATCGGCACCGGCGAGACGGCGACCCCCGAACAGGCCCAGGAGATCCACGCCTTTTCGCGCGGGATCGTGGGCGAGCTGCTCGGCAACGACGCGGCCGCGAGGATGCGGATCCTCTACGGCGGCAGCATGAAGCCCGACAACGCGGCGGAGCTGATGCGGCAGCCGGACATCGACGGCGGCCTGATCGGCGGCGCCAGCCTCAAGGCCGAGGATTTCCTGGCGATCGTGCGCGGCGCCATCTGACGCTTCCAACCCGGGAGACGACCATGTACCGACGCCTCCAGCGCCCGGCCGCCGTCGCGGTGTGCGCGTTGCTGATCACGATCATGACGGTGACCGCGGCGCTCGCCGCCGGCGACGCCCCGACCTTCCCCGACCCGGTCTTCCCCGATCTGCCGCCCGGCGCCGAGGTCCTGCGCCTGGAGAACGGCCTGCAGGTGGTGCTGCTGCCCAACCCGGCCCAGCCCATGGCGGTGGTGCTGACCCAGGTGAGGGTCGGGTCGGCCTACGAGGACTTCCGCACCAGCGGCATGAGCCACATGCTCGAGCACCTGCTGTTCAACGGCACCACGGCGCTGACCCAGGAGGAGCTGTACGCGGCCGCCGACCGCCTCGGCGCCTGGAACAACGCCCACACGAGCGACTTCTTCACCAACTTCATCATGATCGTCCCGTCGCCGAAGCTGGCCGAGGGCGTGGCCCTGCAGGCCGGGATGCTGTTCCATTCCACGCTGCCGGCCGACAAGTTCGAGAAGGAGCGGGGCATCGTGGTGGGCGAGATCGTCCAGGCGCGCGACCGCGACGAGGACCCCGCGGGCGGGATCATCCGCGAGGCCACCTTCGCGGGCAGCAGCCTCGCGCTGCCGACCCTCGGCACCCTGAGCACGATCGAGAACCTGAGCCGGGACGACGTCGACGCCTTCTACCGCCACCACTACGTGCCCAACAACATGATCACCACGGTGGCCGGCGGCTTCGACCGCGACGCCGTCCTCGCCATGCTGCGCGAGCACTTCGGCTCGGTGCCGCCCGGCACCGTGCAGCGGCCGCCGCTGACGCCCGCGCCGCCGGTGGACGTCCCCGACGCGATCACCCGCCGGGGCGGCGACGCCCACGTGCTGGCCCTGGTCTTCGAGGCGCCCGGCTACGGCGCCAACGACTACTTCGCCTTCGAAGCCCTGACCGGCCTGCTGGAGGCGCCCGCGACGGGACTGCTGGCGCGGGCCTTCGCGAAGCTGCCCGAGGACCGGCGGCCCGATGTGTCGTCGTGGTGGGACCGGGCCGACGGCTTCGCGCGCCTCACGCTGCGGCTGGACCTGCCGGCGGACGCCGACCCCGCCCTCTACCGCAGGCTGGTCGTGGACGCCCTGGCCGCGGCCGCGAAGAAGGGCTTCGTGCCGGCCGACGTCACCGAGATCGTGCGCGGCCGCACCACCGCCGCGCTGCTCGAGCGCGAGCAGCTGCGGATGCTGGCCATCACCGCCGCCGAGCCCCTGGTCCTGGGCGGGCCGGACCATTTCCTGGGCTACCTCGACCGCCTGGCCGCCGTCACGCCCGACCGGATCGCGCGCACGCTCGAACGGCGCCTGGTCGGTCGGCCGCACCTCGCGGTGCACGTGCTGCCCGGGGCGGCGGTCGCCGCCGGCGCGGACAGCGCCGCCGTCGCGGTCGAGCGCTCGACCCTGGCCGACGGGGCGGTGCTGGTCACGCTCCACAACCCCGTCTCGCCCCTGTTCGCGGCGCACGTCGCGGTGCGCAACCGCGCCGTGCTGGACGGCGACCACCCCGGCGCCCTGAACCTCGTGCACCGTCTGCTGCGCCGGGGCACGCGTGACTGCGGGCGGGAGTGCCTCGAGCGCCGCTTGGCCGCCCTGGGCGCCGAGCTGAAGCTCGTCGACGACCCGAACATCCCCATGGACGACTACTACACCGGCGGCCGCTTCTCCTGGGTGCGCCTGGAGACCGCCGCCGCCGTCGGCCCCGAGGCCCTGGCCCTGGTGCTCGGCCTGCTGCGCGAGCCCGTCTTCACGGCGGCGGACGTGGCCGACGAACTGGCCGACCAGCAGGCGACCCTCCAGCGCCAGGCCGGCAGCGCCGGCCAGCGCGCGCGCCGCCTGTTCGCCGACGCCCTCTACGGAGCGCACCCGCTGTCCCGCGCCCCCGAGGGCGGGCCGGGCACCCTGGACGGGATCGATCTCGCGACGCTGCAGGACCTGCACCGCCGCGCCTTCGCGCCGGCGAACCTGGTGGTGACCGTGGTGTCGCCGCTGCCCCACGCGCAGGTCGCCGCGATGGTCGAGGCGCACCTGCCCGCCCGCGGCGAGGCCGGCCCCGCGATGCCGCCCCTGCCTGCAACGGCGCAGGACGCCCGCGTGATCGGGACGGCCGGCGGCCCCATGGCCGCGATCCGCACGGGCTCGCTCTTCGCCGTGGATCCCGCCGACGCCCCCGCCCTGCAGATGCTGGTGGCCGTGCTGTCGGACCGGATCGAAATGGACCTGCGCGAGACGCGCGGCTTGAGCTACAGTACGGGCGCCGGCCTGGAGATCCACGGGAGCGAGGCGGCCCTGGAGGCCTGGCTCAACCCGCCGGCGGCGCGCCTGGCCGAAGGCGAGCAGGCGCTGCTGGAGGCGGTGCGCGGCTTCGACGCCGCGACGGTCACGCAGCAGGAGCTGGACAAAGCGCGCGGGGCGCGCGCCGGCCGCCTGATGATGCGCCGGCTGGCGAGCATCAGCCAGGCCTACTACCTGGCGACGGCCGAACTCGACGGCCGGGTCGACGGCTACCTGACGGCGCTCTCGGACCACGACGGCGTCACGCTGGACGACCTCGTGCGCGTGGGCGGGAAGTACCTGGCGAACCGGCCGCTGGTGACCGCGGTCGCGAACTGACCCGGGATCGGGGAGGACCATGTTCCGCAGTGCGACGACCCTCGGCGTCCTGTTGCTGGCCGCGGCCGCGACGTCCGCGGGCGCGATGCCCGTCGTGCGCCACGACGTCCAGGTGCGCTTCGACCTGCCGAACCACGGCTTCGAGGTCGTCGACGTCATGACCGTGCCGGCCGGGGTCGACACCCTGCTGCTGAACGCGGGCGTGTCGCTGCAGAGCCTGACCCGCCGCCACCCCGACGGCGCGGTCGAGGAGCAGCGGCCCGGCGCCGCGATCGGGGAGACCGCGACGCCCGACACGGCGGTCGTCCGCCTGCAGGTCAACCCGGTCGGCCGGCCGCTCGCGGCGGGCGAGACCATGCAGGTGACGCTCGCCTACGCCGCCCGCTGGCGGGAATCCACCGCCGACGTCACGTTCTCCCGCGAGAACGTCGGCCGCGAGATCCAGGGCACGATCTCCGACGAGGGCATCTACCTGGCCGCATCCTCGTACTGGCTGCCGCTGGCCGACAAGGCGCTGCACGTCTACCGCCTGAAGGTCGTCACGCCGGCCGGCTGGGAGCCGCTGACCCAGGGCGAACGCACGCTGCACCAGGAGCAGGACGGCCAGCTGACCACCGTGTGGGAGTCCGACGAGCCCTCCGACAGCCTCACCCTGATCGCCAACCGCTACCAGGTGACCGAGCGCGATTTCGGCGGCGTCCTGGGCGCCACCTACTTCCTCGCGGACGAACCGGCGCTGGTCGAGACCTACCTGGAGCGCACCGGCGCCTACCTCGACATGTACCGCGAGATGATCGGCCCGTACCCCTTCAACCGCTTCACCACGGTCGAGAACTGGTTCCCCACGGGCTACGGCATGCCCGGCTGGACCCTGCTCGGCGGCCAGGTGCTGCGCCTGCCGTTCATCCCCACCACGAGCTTCGGCCACGAGATCGCCCACAACTGGTGGGGCAACTCGGTGTTCGTCGACGCCGCGGGCGGCAACTGGTGCGAGGGGCTGACCGTCTACTGCGCCGACTACCACTACAAGGAGCTGGAGTCGCCCGCCGCCGCGCGCGAGTACCGCCGCACCCTGCTGAAGGACTACGCCGCCTACGTGCGCGACGGGCGCGACCTGCCGCTGCGGGACTTCCGCGAGCGCCACAGCGGCGCCACGCGGGCCGTGGGCTACGGCAAGTCGATGATGGTCTTCCACATGATCGACGAGGCGATCGGCCGCGACGCCTTCCTGGCCGCCCTGCGCGAGGTCGCCCGCACGCACCTGTTCCGCGAGGCCGCCTGGGACGACTTCCTGCGGCCTTCGCCACGCACGGCGCCCGCGACCTGACGGCCTTCGGCGAGGCCTGGCTGGGCCGTGCCGGCGCTCCCCTGCTGCGGCTGGAGTCGGCCGTGCGCGACGGCGACCGGGTGACCGCGACGCTGACCCAGGACGTCGCGGCGGGCGAGCCCGCCTGGCCGCTGCGGGTGCCGGTCACGGCCGCGACTCCCGCGGGCCCGGTCACGACGATCGTGGAGATGGACGGACCCCGCGCCGTCCACGCCTGGGCGGCGCCCGGCGCGACTGCGGTCCAGGTGGATCCCGATTATCATGTCTTCAGGCGTTTGCATCCCGAGGAGATCGAGCCGACCCTCAGCCAGGTCCTCGGCGATCCCGCGCCCCGCTTCGTCCTGCCGGCCGGCCCGCTGGCCGGGGCGGCGGCGGCGTTCGCCGCGGATTGGGTCGAAGCGGGCGAGGCCGTCGTCGTGGACGCCGCCGCGGACCCCGAGGGTCACAGCCGGATCCTGGTGAACCCGGACGGCGCCACGGCACAGGCGCTGCTGCCGGCGCCGACGCAACTCGCGGGCGGGCTGCTGTTCCTGAACGGGCAGCGCCTCGATCTCGCGACCAGTGACGCGGTCCTGGCCGTACCCGCTCCCGGCCGGCCGGGGGCCGCCGACCTGCTGGTCTTCTGTCGCTCGGCCGAACGCCTGGCGGCGCTGGCCGGACGCCTGAGCCACTACGGCAAGTACTCGCACCTCGTGTTCCCCGCCCGGGGAGCCGCGCTCAAGGGCAACTGGGAGGCCGCGGCCTCGCCCCTGCGCGTGGACCTGCCCGGCATGACAAAGGAGAGATGACATGCACAAGAAGATGATGTTCGTGTTGCTGATGACGGCGGTCCTGGCCATGGTCCTGGGCGGTTGCGGCATGAGCCGGACCCAGAAGGGCGCCGTGATCGGCGGCGCGGCGGGCGCCGGCGCCGGCGTGCTGATCGGCAAGGACAACACCAAGGGCGCCGTGATCGGCGGCGCGGCGGGCGCCGTCGTGGGCGGCCTCATCGGCTCCTACCTCGACAACCAGGCGCGCGAGATGGAGGAGATCGAGGGCGCCGAGGTCCGGCGCGAGGGCGACGAGCTGCAGGTCACCTTCGACAACGCGATCCTGTTCGACTACGACTCGTCGTCCCTGAAGATCGCGTCCCAGGACCAGCTGCGCGAGGTCGCCGACGTGCTCTCGCGCTACCCGGACACCGACATCTTGGTCCTCGGGCACACCGACAGCTCGGGCTCCGACGACTACAACCAGTCGCTCAGCGAACGCCGCGCCGCCGCGGTCCGCGGCTTCCTGATGGGCGCCGGCGTGGCCTCGAGCCGCATCACCGCCCGCGGCTACGGCGAGTCCGCCCCGGTCGCCGACAACGGCTCCGAGTCCGGCCGCGCGCAGAACCGTCGCGTGGAGCTGAACGTCCAGGTCAACGAGGAATTCCGCCAGCGCGCCGCCGAGTAGGGCCGGTCCGCATCCGATACGAGGCGGGCGGCGTCGTCGCCGCCCGCCGTCACCACCGCCCGCCCAACCAGGGAGCCGAACGTGACCACCTACGAGAGCCTGCAGCCCCGGTCCGTCTGGAGCATCTTCGCCGAACTGTCCCGCATCCCCCGCGGCTCCGGCAACGAGGCCGCGGTCCTGGACATGCTCAAGGCCTGGGCCGACGCCCGCGGCCTGAAGTGGAGCCAGGACAAGGTGGGCAACCTGCTGGTGCGCATCCCGGGCACGCCGGGCCGCGAGAAGTCCGCGCCGGTGCTCGTGCAGGGCCACGTCGACATGGTCTGCGAGAAGAACGGCGCCACGAAGCACGACTTCGCGAAGGACCCGATCAAGCTGCTGGTCGACGACGGCTGGGTGACGGCCGACGGCACCACGCTGGGCGCCGATAACGGCATCGGCGTGGCCATGGGGCTCGCCCTGGCCGAGGAGAAGGGCCTGTCGCACCCGCCGGTGGAGGTGCTGCTGACCGTCGACGAGGAGCGCGGCCTGACCGGCGCGGCCGGCGTCGAGCCCGGCTTCTTCAGCGCCCGCCGCATGATCAACCTCGACTCCGAGGAGGACCGCTCCCTGTTCATCGGCTGCGCCGGCGGCCGTGACTCCGTCATCACGGTGAAGAACAAGAAGAGCGCCCTGGGCAAGGGTCTCGTCGGGCGGAAGATCGTCGTGTCGGGGCTCAAGGGCGGCCACTCCGGTCTGGACATCGACAAGAACCGCGGCAACGCGATCATGATCCTGGCGCGCCTGCTGCTGGCCGCGCGCGAGACGGTGCCCTTCAAGCTCGTGGACCTCGAGGGCGGCAGCATGCGCAACGCCATCCCGCGCGAGGCCACGGCCCGCGTGGCGGTGCCCGAGGCGCAGGCCGGCGCGTTCAAGAAGCTCGTCGACAAGGCGGCGGCGCGCATCGTGGCCGAGGAGCTGGCCGGCATCGACGACCAGGCGGTCGTGAAGGTCGCCAAGTGCAAGGTGGACCACAGCCTGGGCGGCAACTGCACCCTGCGCGTGCTGCGCCTGCTCGAGGCGCTGCCCAACGGCGTGCTGGCCATGAGCCGCGCCATCCCCGGCCTGGTCGAGACCAGCTCCAACGTGGGCGTGGTGAAGACCAAGGGGACCGCGGTGGAGATCGTCTGCTGCAGCCGCTCGTCGAACATGTCGGCCCTGGACGGCCTCGTGCAGCGGCACCGGTCCCTCGTCGGCTTGCTGGACGACCGCGCCGCGATCGAACAGCCCGAGGGCTACCCCGGCTGGCAGCCGAACCCGGCCTCGCCCCTGGTGCAGGCCACGGCGCGCTCCTACGAGCGGATCTTCAAGGTCGTGCCGGAGCTGAAGGCGATCCACGCCGGGCTCGAGTGCGGCCTGCTGACCGAGAAGTACCCGGACCTGGACATCGTCTCCTTCGGCCCGGACATCCACGGCGCCCACTCGCCCGACGAGAAGGTGAGCGTGGCCTCGGTCGCGAAGGTCTGGCAGCTGTTCACCGGGGTGATGAGCGAGCTCTAGAGAGGCTCCCGCCGAAACGGAAGCGGCCCCTGCTCCGCCGGAGCAGGGGCCGTTCGCGTGTGGGGAGGCGAGGGGTCACTCGCGGGGATCGCGGGGACGGTCGTCGTCCCGCCCGCCGTCCCCTTCCAGGTCCGCGGCCCGCCGCACGGCGTCGCGGAAGTCGCGGACGCGCTCGTCGCCGCGCAGGTCCCGGGCCAGGTCGTCGGCCAGCGGGACCAGGTCGGCGACGCGGTGCTCCTTCGCCCAGAAGCTGTGCCGCAGGATCTCGGCGAACTCCGCCACGGCGGCCTGCAGGCGGAACCGCTCCGGCGCGGCGGCGAAGCTCCGCGAGAGGTCTTCCAGGCCGACCCGCCGCTCGATCTCGTGGACCTCGCCGCGGCCGCGGCCGCGGCCGGCGGGCTCCTCGTAGCGGATGCGCACGGTCGCGAGGCGGGGGGCGCGGCGCCGCACGAGCGGGTCGGGCCGTTCGTCTCCGCGCACGAGCTTCAGCTCGTAGAGCGCGGTCACGGCGTGGCCGGCGCCGACCTCGCCCGCGTCCACGTCGTCGCGGCGGAAGTCGCGGTCGGCGACGTCGCGGTTCTCGTAGCCCAGCAACCGGTAGCGGTCGACCGTCGCGGGGTCGAACTCCACCTGGATCTTCGCGTCGCGGGCGATGACCTGCAGGGTGGCGGACAGGTTCTCGCGGAAGATGCGATCGGCCTCGTCGAGGCGGTCCACGTAGGCGTAGTTGCCGTCGCCGGTGTCGGCCAGCCGCTCCATCAGCACGTCGTTGTAGTTGCCCATGCCGAAGCCCACCGTCGACAGGTAGATGCCGCGGTCGGACTCGCGGCGCACGCGCGCGAGGATGTCGTCGGCCGCGGTCTGCTCCAGGTTGGCCACGCCGTCCGAGCAGAGGATCAGCCGGTTGTTGGCGCGGTCGTCGTAGTGGCGGCGCGCCATGTCGTAGGCCTCGTCGAGGCCGGCGGCCGCGTTGGTGCTGCCCTCGGGCCGCAGGCGCTCGACGGCGTCGAGGATCGCGCCGCGCCGCGTGGCGTCCACCGGCTCCAGCACGGTGCGCGCGTCGGACCCGTAGACCACGATGCCCACCCGGTCGCCCTCGCCCAGCTCGTCCACGAGGATGCGCAGGGAGCGCTTCACCAGCTCCAGGCGGTTCTCCTGGTCCATCGAGCCGGACACGTCGATGACGAAGACCAGCTGCGAGGGGCGCCGCCGCTGCGGGCTCACGTCGCGGCCCTGCACGGTCAGCCGCAGCAGGTGGTAGCCGTCGCGGAACGGGGCCGGCGAGCCGTCGGCGTGGATCGCGAAGACGTCGTCGCGCGGGGGCGCGAAGCCGGCGTCGAAGGCGTTGACGAACTCCTCGACCCGCACCGCCGCCGCGGGCGGCAACTGGTTGCGGGACAGGTAGTTGCGCGTGACGGTCCACGACGCCTCGTCCACGTCCACCGCGAAGGTCGACATGCGGTCGTCCTCGACGGCGATGAACGGGTTCACGCCCGCGTGCTCGAAGTACATCAGCTCGTAGGGCTCGCCGTTGGGCGGGGTGGTGCCGCCGGTGACCGAACCGGAGCGGGCGACCGCCTCGGCCGGGCGCTCGAGGCGCAGCTTGGCTTCGCCGGAGCGGCCGCCGCGGGCCTGCTCCACCGAGTCGATGGCGTAGTCGTGGAGCGTGCCGCCCGAGAAGGACTGCGTCGTCGCGGCGTTCCCGGACCCGAAATTGTCCGCCTCCGCCTCGCCCACGAACTCCTGTGTGATGATCAGATCCTCGGGCGGCGGCGACTCGTCGCCGGCCTGCAGGACGTCGACGGCACCGGAGGGCGCGGCCGGGCCGGTCGCCGCGGCGGCCTTCCCGGAGGTGTCCTTGTCGCGGCTCGCGGGGAGCACGGGAGCCGCGTCCGCCGACTTCCGCTCGTTCGTGCGATCATCGCCGACCACCGGCGCGGGGACGGCCGCGATCTCGCGGCGGGCGGGCGTCGGCACGACCTCCCGCACGGCCGGCGTCGTCGCGTCCGGGGTGTAGCTGTTCAACGGCGCCGGCGGGTCGTTCCGCACCACCAGCAGCACCAGGGCCGCGACCGCCAGGGTCCCCACCGCTCCGGTCGCCGGCAGCAGCAGGGGGCGACGGCGGCGCTGGGGGGGAGCGGCGTCGGCGATCCGCCGCCACAGGTCCTCGCGCTCGTGATCGGTGAGCTGGTGCGCGTTCTTATCGAGATGGCTCTTCATGACCGGCCTCCTCGGATGACGTCCAGGTCGCCGTTCGCGTCCTGGAGCAATGCCCGCATGCTCTGGCACGCCCGGTGGTGGTGGACCCGCGCGGTGGCCTCGGCGCAGCCGAGGCAAGCCGCGACCTCGCGGAACGGGAGTTCCTCGAGTTCCCGCAGCAGCAGGGCCGCCCGCTGCTGCGCGGGCAGCCGCATCAGGGCCGCCCGGAAGGCGGGATCGACGACGGCGTCCACGGGTTCGGGGGGCGTGACCTTCATGTCGGAGGCGGTGTCGAGGGCGAACGCGCGCAGGTGCCCGAGCCGGCGGCGCAGCCCGCGCCGCCAGTCCAGGGTCTTGCGCAGGGCGATGGCGCGCAGCCAGCCGAGCACCGGGGCCTCGCCCCGGTACGTCGACATGCTGCGCATCGCCGTGACGTAGGTCTCCTGCAGCAGGTCCAGGGCGGTGTCGCGATCACCGGTCTGGTAGCACAGGAAGTTGAAGAGCGGCCGGCAGGTCTCTTCGTAGAGGGTCCGCCAGGTCTTCTCGTGGTCCCGTGCCGTGTCGCGCTCGACGGTCAAGGCGGGTCGTCCTGAGGGTTCCGCGTTCATGGTGTCCACCTCCGTTCACCCACCAGGACGTCCGCGGCGGGCGATCCGTTTACACGGGGAGGGGCTTTTCATGAGAAAGCGGCCGGAGGGTGGGCTCGTCAAGCCCGGATAACGAAGCGGCGGCCCCATCCGGGGCCGCCGCCGCTTCGTCGTCGGGATCGCGGACTAGACCCGGCCGCGCAGGCGGCAGGCCTCGGCCACGCGCTGGATGGCGATCATGTACGCCGCGTCGCGCATGTGCACGTTCTGGGCCTCGGCCAGGTCGGCCACGCCGTGGAAGGCCTTGGTCATGATGGCGTCCAGGCGCTCCAGGACCTCGTCCTTGGGCCAGAAGTAGTTCATGTTGCACTGGACCTGCTCGAAGTACGAGCAGGTCACGCCGCCGGCGTTGCACAGGAAGTCGGGGATCGTGTAGACGCCGTTGGCGAACATGATCTCGTCCGCCTCGGGCGTGGTCGGGCCGTTGGCGCCCTCGGCCATGAACTTCACGCGCTTGCTGATCTTCTTGACCGTCGTGGCGTTGACCTGGTTCTCCAGGGCGCAGGGCAGCAGGATGTCGACGTCCTGCTCGATCCAGGCGTCGCCCGGCAGCACCTCGTAGCCGGCGGCCTTGGCCTTGTCCTTGTCGATGCCGCCGAAGCGGTCCGCCATGCCCTGCAGCTCGTGCAGGTCGATCCCGGACGACTTCTTGAAGGTGTAGCTGGTCTGGTCGGCCTGGTCCCAGCTCGAGACGCAGATCGCGCGGCCGCCCAGCTTCGTGTACAGGTCGACGCCGTACTGGGAGACGTTGCCGAAGCCCTGGAAGGAAGCCGTGGTCTTGGCGATGTCGACGCCCTTGCGCTTCAGCGCCTCGCGCAGCGTGTAGACGACCCCGTAACCGGTGGCCTCGGTGCGGCCCTCGCTGCCGCCCATGCCCAGGGGCTTGCCGGTGATCATGCCGGGGAAGTGGCCGCGGTGGATCTTCTCGTACTCGTCCATCATCCACAGCATGTGCTGGCCGTTGGTCATCACGTCGGGAGCGGGCACGTCCTGGACCGGGCCGATGTAGCCGGAGACCTGCTGGACCCAGCCCCGGCACAGCCCCTCCTGCTCGCGCTGGGACAGGTGGTGCGGGTCGCAGATCACGCCGCCCTTGCCGCCGCCCAGCGGGATGTTGACCACGGCGCACTTCCAGGTCATCCAGGTGGCCAGCGCGCGCACCGTGTCGACGGTCTCCTGGGGGTGGAAGCGGATGCCGCCCTTGCAGGGGCCGCGCGCGTCGTTGTGCTGCACGCGGAAGCCGCGGAAGATCTTCATGCTCCCGTCGTCCATGCGCACCGGGACGTTGAACTGGAACTCGCGGTCGGGATTGCGCAGCAGGTCCCGCGTCGCCTGGTCAAGACCCAGCATCTCGGCCACGCGGTCGAACTGCTGCTGGGCCATCGCGAAAGCGTTGAACGACTTGTCGGCCATGTCCTCGCTCCTCGATGAGAATCGTCCCGTGTCCGCGCCCGGATCGGGGCTGGTGCCGGATCCGGACCCCGGGCCGGGATGGCTCGGGTGCGCGTTGCGGCGGCGGGCGAGCCGCCGCCGTGGTGCAAATCTAGGCTCCGGGGGCAGGTCGTCCAAAGAAAAACAGGTCCGCGGTGCGGGCGTGGGCGTGAACGGTTCACGAGGCGGGTCGCGGAACCCGACTTGCCGAACCGGGAAATCCTGCGTATCCCTGTGATGCCTGTTGCAACAACCTTTATGGGAGGCCCCACGTGGACAAGCCCCGGATCGCCGAGACACGGCCCAAGGTGCTCGAGCTGCAGCCCGGCACCTACTACTACTGCTCGTGCGGGGAGTCGCGGAGCCAGCCCTTCTGCGACGGCTCGCACACGGGCACGGCGTTCGCGCCGCTGAAGTTCGAAATCGCCGAGACCACCCGCGCCGCCCTCTGCCAGTGCAAGCGCTCCCGCGAGGAGCCGCACTGCGACGGCAGCCACAAACTCTACACGCAAGGAGAGACGCGATGACGTACCGCAAGACGATGTCGGCCGCCCTGGCCGTCTGCTTCCTGGCGGCGGGCGCCGCCACGGCCGCCACCTACACCATCGACGCCTCGCACTCGTCGGTAGGCTTCAAGGTGCGCCACATGATGGTCAGCAAGGTGACCGGCTCGTTCGGCGAGTTCTCCGGCACCGTCGAGTACGTCGAGGGCCAGACCGGGCAGTGGTCCGCCTCGGCCGTCATCGCCACCGCGTCGGTCAACACCAACGACGCCAAGCGCGACGGCCACCTGAGCGGCACCGACTTCTTCGACGCCGCGAAGTACCCCGAGATCACCTTCGTCTCGAAGGGCGTGCGCCAGGAGGGCGACGGCCTGGTCCTCGTCGGCGACCTGACCATGCACGGCGCGACCAAGCCGGTCGAGCTGGAGCTGGAGTTCAACGGCGCGATGACCGACCCCTGGGGCAACGACCGCATCGGCTTCTCGGCCAAGGGCGTGCTGGACCGCCGCGACTTCGGGATCAGCTACAACACCGTGCTGGACAAGGGCGGGGTGGCGGTGGGCAACGAGGTCGACCTGATGCTGGAGATCGAGGCCATCGCCGCGAAGTAGCGGACGGACGGAACCGGTCGCGAGAAGGGGCGTCCCAGGCGGGACGCCCCTTCCTCTTGTCTGCCTCTTCCTGCGATCAGCGCACCATGACGATGCGGCCGACCTTCGCCTCGTCGCCGGCGCGGGCCCGCACGAAGTACACGCCCGACGGCGCGTGGCGGCCGCCGTCGTCGCGGCCGTCCCAGGTCAGCAGCACCGTACCGGCCGCGCTGTCGCCGGCGTGCAGGCGGCGCACGGCCTGGCCGCGGGCGTTGTAGACGTCCACGGTCAGCGCGCCGGCCCGGGGCAGATCCAGGCGGATGCCGGCGCGGTCGCCGGT
The DNA here is from genome assembly GCA_030654305.1 of bacterium. Classification (NCBI taxonomy): domain Bacteria; species bacterium. The sequence goes on from JAURXS010000277.1 coordinate 14,569, forward strand.
CACGCCGCCGAGGACTTCCAGGCCCAGGCCGCGCAGGGCGTCGCCCGCGCCCACGAGGTAGGACGTGTACAGGAAGCTCCAGGTGTCGCCGAGGTCGCCGCGCGCCTCGCTGTCAGCGGCGTAGGCCCGCCACCAGTAGGTGCCGTCCTCGGTGAGTGCGGGGTTGAAGCCCGGCGAGGCCAGGCCGTCGGCGCGGGCGGCCGTGTCGGTGCCCAGGGCGTCGCGATAGACCCGGAAACCGTAGGTGACCACGTCGCCGCTGTCGGGATCGACCGCCGCAGCGGCCGTGAGTTCGGCGGTCGGGCTGAGCTCGCCGCCGTCGAACGGCGACACGAGCGCCGGCGGGGGCGGGGTCTGGTTCTGCGAGCCCAGGCCGGTCACGACCAGGTCGTCGAGGTACCAGCCGTCGTAGACGACCGAGGAGTCGGTCTCGAGCCGGAAGCGCAGGTAGACCGACTGGCCGGCGTAGGCGCCCAGGTCGACCTGGGCCAGGGTCCAGGACGCCAGCGTGCCGTTGTACGTGGCCACCGTCGTCCAGGTCGAGTTGTTGGTCGAGACCTGGACGTAGGCGTAGTCATAGCCCGATTCGAGCGTGTACTTGTGCCAGAACGTCAGCTTGGCGCCGGCGGGCATCGCGATGGGCGTGTTCAGCGAGGCGTAGGTGGCGCTGTTGTCGACGTAGTTGCCGGCGGGCGAATCGTGCAGCGAGTGCGTGGCCGAGTGGCTGGAGCTGGTGACCAGGGCCCAGGTGCCCGT